>CAZLDE010000319.1:0-1517 GCA_964558215.1 uncultured Thermoplasmatales archaeon | reverse complement strand
TTGTATAACACCTGTCCGTGTTTCTCGATTTACCTCTGCGAACTTGTCCTGGAACATCTGAAAAACCTTGGTGGCGTCCCAGCCATGGAGAAGCAGAATCGCAAGAAGGCAAAACTGGTCTACGATGTGATTGATAATTCAAACGGATTCTATAAGGGAGTCGCAGCCCCAGAATCACGGTCATTGATGAATGTCACCTTTAACCTGGCAACACCAGATATTGAGGCAAAATGCGTCGATGAGGCAAAGAAGAAAGGACTCATCGGTCTGAAAGGCCATCGTGATGTCGGTGGCATGAGAGCATCGATTTATAATGCAATGTCGTTGGAAGGCACTGAAGTGCTCTGCAAGTTTTTAACGGAATTCCAGGAGCAAAACCAGTAATCACTGGTTTTTTTCCTTCTTTTTTTACTCTTTTTTTATAGCTACGAATACTTTCAGTGACCTCATTTGTAGATATATAAAATAGGACAACCATACCAGTAGTAATTGACTTGGATTGCGGGGGACATGCCAGCCGGGGCTGCTGGCATTTCTGCCACTTTTATGAAAAATCATCTAACCGTTTCGTGCTCTTGTTCCTGATGAGCTGTTGACAGGTCTCCCAGGATTGCCGGACATGCGGTGGTAACGAGCCGAACTGTTTTACCCATGTCTGTAAGAATTTTTTTGTCAATGGGTCTGAGGGATACCCGCTTCCGAGGGAAAGACCAAGTGCTGGTTCGAGTTCCTGTGCAATCTTTCGGATATGCTCATCTCTGGTGACCTTGGCAAGGATGCTTGCTGCCCCGACGATCGGGTATTTTTCATCAGCTTTATGTTCAGAGATAATATTGGGCTTGTAAGAGAGACGTGTCAGGATGTCTCGTCCAAATCGCTCCTCCTTGACATCGACTGCATCGACATAGCAGACGTCTGGTTTGAGTTTCTCAATGATCTTGCTGTAAACGAATACCTCAAGTTCATTAAGCGTCATGGTCTTCCGTAGATCATCAATATCTTCAGCAGGCATGACAATGATTTCATAGTTTGAGGCGATTTTTTGTATCATGGGGGCGAGCTGCTCCCGTTTTCGGGGGGTGAGTTGTTTGGAGTCAGCAACACCGATACTTACGAGTTGTACATCGTTCTCAACAAGTATTCCTGCAACAACTAATGGCCCAAAGCAGGGGCCACGCCCGGCTTCATCTGCTCCGCAAATCATCATGGTCGTGTAACAGATAGAGGTAAAAAGATGTTACGAACCTTTTAATAGGCAATTTTTTAATACTGAACCTTATTCAGACCCGTTATATGCCGCCGTAGCTTAGCTGGTGGAGCGGCTGATTCGTAATCAGCAGGTCAGGGGTCCAAATCCCTTCGGCGGCTTGCCAACTATTAGCATGGTAAGTTAATCAGGTAAAAACCTAGATCAATTTCATAACTAAAAATCATCATTTCAATCTTAATATAATCTGATTTTAATGTCCACGGGTTCAAATCCCGTCCCCTGCATTGAAAAACATATTGGATAACTA
>CAZLDE010000318.1:0-1536 GCA_964558215.1 uncultured Thermoplasmatales archaeon | reverse complement strand
AATATCTCTTTGTAGCGGAAGGTGAATCGGGATTCGAAATACTTGATATCAGCAACCCATCGGATCCCGTTCTCGTTGATATGCCAGATATGATCCTCTTTGGAGTAGTGGTTCGCTTGACCTAAGGCATGGAGGTTTTCGGTGAACACCGCAGTGAAAAATGATTCATCGAGCACCTGTGAGGGTGACACAAGGGTGTTTTCACTCCCCAGGCCATACCGGGCATTCATGATGACAGCAAACGCGCCATGTGGTGTTTCCACCGTGAAATATTCTGCTGCGCAGTCGCCCCCATTGTTATCAAAAGACCCTGCAAGACATGTCTGTGAATAGACGAAGAAGAACTTCTCATTGGTTAAAGAGGAGATATCGCTGACCCCCATTTTCAAGGCATACTGGACGTTCCCATGGCCAAGATGGTTGACAATATGGGGTGTGTCTGTGTTCAGGATGTTCATCAGCTGAGTTTTACTCCAGGTTCCATCTCGGTCATACAAGGTATCAACGACATAGTCGTCTGGGAATAGCGGGATGATTAAATCTTTGTAGTTACCGCCCCACTGAGAGACTCCGGGGAAGCCGAGGTATTCACCGACCATGAGTCCCGTGTAGATGTACGGGTCTGTTGATGCATCATAGGAGAGTGTTTTCATCACAAAATTCGAAACCTCGTCATCAGCATCTGCGCACGCTCGTCCCACGTACACCTCGCTGAGGAGATCAGCTTCATCTTCGTCGTTATACCCGTTTTGAGTGGCGTTTTCACCCCAATGATTGTCCTCATCGCGGTTGAAGTTTCCATCCAGACAGGCGTAGTACACATCAGAGGGAATGTCTTCTTCGATTAGATCAAGGGTTCCTAACGGCAGCCCGTCCTCGACTGCGAATAACTTCCGGATAGGAACAATGTTATCACTGGTGGTATAATCCCCATCACCACCAAGCAGGACGTACTCTGTGCCCAGTTCAACATAGGCAGAGCGGATGAAGTTACGGATCTTGGCTTGTGTATCGTTGAACTTTGTAAGAGAACCTTGGATTTCCCCCCAGTAGAACGGGTTGTCCGGGTTGTTGTCACCCCAGAGGCCGTTGACCCAGTAGTCAGGGTTTGCAATGATCTCCTCTACCGTGACGATTCCAGCGGTCATCCCTTGATTTTGTTTCGCATTGACTAAATCTTGGAAGGTGTAGGTACCGGTTGCGTCCTTTAAGGCTTCGTTGGTGATAATGACATATTCCATGGATTCCAGCGACGTGATGAACGGGGCGTTCTCATATGTTGATAGCATCCCTTGGTTGACGACCTGACGTGACACGACTGCTTTGTCGTTTTGGATATTACGTACAGCTGTAGGCTGCGGGCAAGGCCGTGTTTTGACCTCAAGGGTCATGTGAGGATACCAGATGAGTTCACCGGAATCCTTTTGGTATTCTACCGGATGGAGATTGATAAATACCACGCGGTACCCTCGCCAGAGAGACGTACCGATGATGGTATAGAGTTTTTTCGTATCCTCTCTACCCATGGTATATGTG
>CAZLDE010000317.1:0-1550 GCA_964558215.1 uncultured Thermoplasmatales archaeon | reverse complement strand
AGTTAGAAAAATCTCTCAGACAAGAAATCTGTTTCTCCAGAAGCTAAACAAATACCAAAAAAAGTAAACATTTTTTGGTATAAAACATTAATGGCTCTCAACGATATGTTTTTTGATTGGAAGAATCCGTCTCAGAAAACCTTATATAGCGTATTGTTCGTTAATGATACAAGGGGAATATATATGAAAAAACTACTCGCAATTGTCATATTAGGGGTATTGCTTGCAACTGGATTGGCAACAGGCAATTCCTTAAAAGCTGAATATACCAGTGTGAAAACAAGCGAAACCATCGCATGTTCAGAGATGAAAGTGGTCGATTCAAACGGGTATGTCTCACTGACATTTGATGAATCAACCTCGTTTCTGATGCGACCAGGCGAACCAGTGATCCCAAGAATAACAAGGATCTATGTCCTTCCGTTCCAATCTTCTGACATTCAGGTCTCTGTTGATTTTTCATCACCTCGTGCCTACACACTTGATCGGCTTATTCGCCCGGCGCCGCATCCTCTCATCGATGGTAAAGAAACAACAGAGATGATGAATATTCCATCAGAAACCATCTATCAAAGCGCCGAGATTTACCCACGAGAATCGTTTTCCTATTCCACAAGCACCGGTCTTTCTGGAACACAGCATGTTGTCTTTCTCTCGGTGGCCGTTTACCCTCTCAGCTACTCACCTCTTGAAAACACGGTTTTTGTTTCTGACCAATGTGTCATTACCATTACCTATGAATCCCCTCGTCACCCACAGGTATTTTCAGATGAGTACGACTTGCTTGTGATTGCTCCTACTGAATATGAAACTGCGATACAGCCCCTTGTCGGCCATAAGAACTCTTTTGGGATGAGCACCCTGTTTGTCAGCCTTGAGTCAATCTACAGTGAGATTACTGCAGGCAGGGATGATGCAGAGAACGTAAAACTCTATATCAAAAAAGCGACAGAGGAGCTCGGGGTCGCGTATGTGTTGCTCGTCGGCGGCATGGCGACTCAAAAGGAGGAATGGATTGTCCCAGTCCGGTATACAAACAATCATGTTGGAGAAGGATATGAGCTTGGGGTACTCAGTGATTTGTATTTTGCTGATATTTACAAGGAAAATGGGACTGCGTTTGAAGACTGGGACAGTAACGGGAACGGGATTTTTGCTGAATACACACCAACAAGTAAGGATATCATCGATGGATCTCCTGATGTCTACGTAGGTCGGCTTGCCTGCAGTTCCGAAAAAGAAGTATCACTCATGGTTGAGAAAATATTAGACTATGAGATAACCCCAGCTGATGATGCCTGGTTTAAACGCATGCTTCTCATTGGTGGGGACACCTACCCGGAATCCGGTGGGCTGGGAGCCTATGAGGCTGAGATAGATACGAATGTCTCTGCAGGTTATATGACTGGGTTTGAGTTCGAACGACTCTTCGCTTCCTCTGGGACTCTTACTGGGCAAAAAAGCGTTGAACAAGCGATAAACATCGGTGCTGGGTTCATACACTGCGCGGGACATGCGAACCCTTCGACGTTGGTGACGCATCCTCCGCT
>CAZLDE010000316.1:0-1551 GCA_964558215.1 uncultured Thermoplasmatales archaeon | reverse complement strand
ATTTAAATCTTATACACTCAACTTTCTGAGTTGTTGTAAGTTATTACAAGGCAATGAGATTGTAAGGGTAAAGAGTTTTGAGATTCATTTTTTCCAAAACAGTGCCCATGATATCATCAATAAGTTGTTGAATGAATAGTTCTGAAGTAATTTCAGCCTTGCGGAGAGCGTTAACAACAAGAGTAAGTATTCTTTGCAAAGCTTCCATGAGGCCTATATCCCGTAGTTCGTCACAGCCAGCCCGAAAAAGTGTGCCAATTGTCCGCGGGTCTGAATCTAACCGTTGAAGATAAGAGAGAAAGATATAGCGCACAAGGGCAATGGTTGTATGGGCGATGAGTCCGTCAAAATCACGCATTTGGACGCCTTTTTCCAGTTGGAGATATTGTTTGGACATCTTAAAGAACACCTCGATATCCCAGCGTTTTCCATAAATTCGCACGATCTCGGTATCTGCCAGTTCCACGTTTGTGGAGAGAACGGCAAGCCAGTCGTTTTTACGACGATCCCGCACAAACACGATTTTCACTATTTGTTCGGAATCCAAAGAAACCAGTACGCTGGCGACAATTCGGGCTTTTCCTGGACGTTTTTTGACTGTTCTGTACAGTGCTTTCAGATTTAGCTTCCGTCCGCAAAATGTGTAATAAACTTTGGGCATTCGCTTCAACATGCAGATCACCGGCAGATGAACGCTGAGTGACTTGATGATGGAAGGGAATGCAAACCAACTGTCTATGAGAATGTATCGGGCGAGGATACCAGCCCGTATCGCACGTTTCACCATCGGTTCTAAAAGTTCGGTTGAAGCTTTTATCGCTTCATTACGGCGTTGGTATCCACAGCTCCGCTTGTCCAAATCCTTAGTGATGCCCTGATAACGGTTTTTCTTATCCTTGGAAGACAGAAGTGCAAAATCCACCGGAACAGTGCTTGCACCATCTGACCATACGAGACTTAAAAATCTGAATCCTTTAAGATATTTCTTGGTGCTGTGATCATATACCTTGGCCAGTAATTCAACCACTTTCGAACGAGATCGATTAAAAGTGCTGTCATCAAGAATAAATACCGTCTCCCGATTCGCATCAGACAGGGATGTAATAAATCGAATTACCTTAACGGACAGAGAGAGCAGGAATATTCGCCAGTTGTAATTCGGCCGTTTTAGAATATCATACACGGTGTCTTTCAGAAATCCCAGTTCTCTGTTCTGTACAATGCCCCAATATAGATTCAATCCCTGGAACGGAAGACTGAATAGAGCGGTGAGAATAGCCAGTGGCCGAGCCCCTCGAATTTTTCTGATACCACTCCTATTCAAAAGAGAACCAATGTGAAAAGTAGCAAAAAATTCTGCAATTTTCCCGTTGACACAGGCAATTTTCTCTTGCGTATTAACTTGAATTTGTGTAGTTTGCATATAAGTCCTTTCTCGTTGATATTGTTGATTTTACGTTCAAACACAATATATCAATTCTGAAAGGACTTTTCAACTATATTTTTGTGTTTTTCCTGTACTTATACAATATTTTTTCCATTTCTCTTTTC
>CAZLDE010000315.1:0-1565 GCA_964558215.1 uncultured Thermoplasmatales archaeon | reverse complement strand
AACAAGTTTTATATGACTAATGAATCTGACAAGAGCTTGAGAAAGTATATCGCCCTGAATTTTCGCTGAGACTTGATAGGAACTCAGGTTAAAATCAATTCTTGGATCTTCTTGTTCAACACCTAAAAAGCTCATTAAAATGTTCTTTTTTTCAGGAAGACATATACCTTTTTTTATCAGATAATCAAGAAAAGAGGACCATCTTGTTTCGAGATGATAGCGATCCGGGGAATAGGAGCATTCAATACCAATTTTTTGTTCAATTCCCTCTTCTGTAATATTGATATGCAGCACAAAACGAGACGCTTTCGTTTTAAGTTCTTTCAGGAGAGTCGATAATTTATTATCTTTATCCGACCATCCGAGACTGGTTAAATAAGGGATTATTTCATCTGGATGAATTCGTACGATACAGAATCGAACGCCAGTGACTGCACGGGACAGCATTACACCAACATCCATTAACCCAGCTCCTTTCGGTAGTTTTTGGAGAGATCGGATCATCCAGTTCTCGATTTTTTCAGAGACGCAGCATCCTGTTAAGAGCGGTAGTGCTGATGTTGTAAGCCAGATAAAATCGTTCATATCATTAGATGTATCAATACGCAAAATAGGTGTTTGGATAAAGATACAAGGAATGGGTATTTCAGAGGAGAGTTCTATCTTATCAAATTCGAGCCAGAACCCTATTACTTTTTTGAAGAGTGGGGATTTCGGGTTTGACCATTCAATTGCGAAATCCCGGATATGCTGCCATTCAACTTGGGTCATCAATGTCGTTTGAATTGTTCCGTCTGTTAACAACTTCGTAAATGCTTCACGTTCACCCTTAAGCGAAGAGACTGCGAAAAGATAATCCGCTTGTCCGTTACTAGCGTTGAGCTTCGATTCAAATCCAAAAAAATTGGTAATACCCCCACAAAGCTGAGCTGCAAACTTTCTCATCTCTTCATAGTTCTGGGGAGAAATAAGCTCTCTAGGTACATAGGACCTGATTGAGGATAAATATTGATCTGCATTGATAGTTTTGAGGGAAGGTTTTCGTAGTTGAATTGTTTCAACACATAATCTGTTTTGGTTCTGGAATTCAGATACTTCTCCGAAAGATGAAGAATATACATCTGGTTCAAGACCATATTCCCCGATTTTATTCATTCTTTTCTAGCCCCACTAGAAGTAATTCTCCTTGAAAACATAAAGCCCGCCTCCTAGAAAATCCTTCAAAATTCCAAAAACGCCCTCTTTTGTTTACATTTGACGGAAACAGAGGAAATGCCGGGTATCTCATGTTTTAGGTTTGATTATTTTCTTTTCCATCGTATCAAATATAGTAAAAATCATGAAAAATTTCATATGGCCCGCTCTTTTGAATCTACATGATACGTAGTCAGCAAGAAACTAAAAGTCCCTCGTATATCATAAATTTCTGAAAAAGCGACGAATAGTTATTTATAAGGTATTGTAGCGGGCGGAGACCCGCCCACCACAATTCCTTCCCCCAGACAACCCAATTAATATAAGTTTTAATATATATAATTTATAGTGCAATCATCCAATCTTCAAAT
>CAZLDE010000314.1:0-1569 GCA_964558215.1 uncultured Thermoplasmatales archaeon | reverse complement strand
TTATTATTTTTTAAAAAAAGGAGAGATAAATTCGAAATGTCTACAAATTGTTCACATTGCGGAGCTGAGCTTATTGATGATTCGAAATTCTGTTCAGTGTGTGGAACAGCAGTTGAACAAGTTACCGAACCAGAACCACAACCCCCTGTGCAACAACCAGAGGAAGAGAAGAAACCATCCGTCGCACCATCGTCGGTAAAGAATCCAAATACAAAGATGATTCTAGGTATCTCCCTATTTGCTGTCGTTGCGGTGGTTTTTGTCGCTGTCATCGTAGTCCTTCTGAGCGGTAACAGTCCATTCACGAGTGCTGATAGTCGATTTGTGGGTGAATGGGAACAAAATACCCAACAAGGTCTATTCCCCTGGATTTTCAATGATGATGGTACACTACTTGTGGAAATGAGCCTTGGAACTCCAACCAACACGGGCACATGGAGTGTGAATGCTAATCAACTTTGCATCTATAATAACACCGTTTGCTATACCTTTGTGTTCTCAGATAATGGGGATACATTGACGTTGAACCGGGTTGGAGAAAGCCAAGAGTACCCTGCGATGGTTGTCTTAACCAAAAAAGGCCTTCAAGGAACCAATCAGACACCTGACATCGAATGCATAACTGACTCATCAACAAACAGAATCATCATAGAAATGATAGACCCAAATGTGAAATGGAGCGATATCAATATTACAACCAATCCTGTGGCAAAATGGCAAGTGCAAGATGCTGAGAATCATGGTCTGGCCAAGATAGACACCACCGCGACAATCACTCGATATGTTTCAGCGGGTGATAGTATCATTGTCTTAGAAACTGTTGGTGATATTACCGTCACATTGACCTTCATACCGACCAATCAGGTTCTCGGCAATTGGATTGTGAATGTCTAAATAACGTACACCCCTATCGTAATACTCTTTTCACTTCTCTTTTTTATATATTTATAATGAAACAAAAAATATTCATAGGGAGGAAAAATAATCATCGTATTATCTTTATAATACGACATAAAAACTAAAAAAATGAGAAAAATTCTACCATGGAAAGCTATTTCAACCAATAATGATTGTATAGTGCGTATGAAGGGGAGACAAAATTCTATAATAAACATGTATCATTGTAAAAATTGTAACCTCAATTTCCTCGTTCCATTAAAGATACCCGGACAATCCCAACAAATAAAGTTCGTCTGTCCCGAGTGTAAAAGCCGACACTGGAGTCACCTCTGGTGATAAAAAAGACGAGATTTTATAAGCAATGATATGATTCTTTTTTTTTAAAACCTATGCCAAGAACAAATAACTCACAGCTGCTGACCCGTGTATTCGAAGCTCTTTTTATAGTAGTCGGAAGACGAACCCTTGATAGTTTTGCAGTACAAATCATTAAAGCCACCACAGAAAAACTAGAAAAAAAATTTGATTTCCTCGGTTTAATCACGGTTCATGATAACATATTTGCTGAAGATAAAATCAAAGCAACGATCGATCCGGAATTTAATTCCATTGAACCAGTCATGGTTGGTACAGCAATCGACACTCTTATCCGAGTCATCTATATAGAAC
>CAZLDE010000313.1:0-1609 GCA_964558215.1 uncultured Thermoplasmatales archaeon | reverse complement strand
CGGGAAGTGGTGATATAGTAACCGTAAACGTATGGTGGGTATGTCCCTTGTTCGATAGGCGACGACCGGGATTTCCCGTGCTTTACAGTAGAGCAATTCCTGCGTCAACCCAATCAGGTTATATCGCTCTATTGACGATATGGTAACGATTTTTTTGGTGATTTTATTGGAATAACAGTAGCCGGCTTCCCAGCTTGCAAGCTCGTATGTCTCGTTTTGTTGCTTGAAGCCCAGAACGAGGCAGCAGAGTGTTTCTTTCTCTTGGTGTGATCCATAGGTGTCGTGTATCATGCTGCTGCCTCCGGGATCACCTTGTTGTGAATTAAAAGTTGGACCCATATGCAATAGCTGCAATGGTTTCCGGCCTCTGGCATCGGCCTATTTAGAATACTACGTGCTCGACGGATCATGGAAATCACCTGATTGAGATCTGTCTTTACTTCCCGTACATCACAATGAAGAGACATCCCGGTAGTGAGGTCAGAGGCACTGGGACAATAATAGGCAAGGAACGCTTTGTTCTCTGTTTTGTACCCGTTCATCCTGAGGAGATACGAATATATGCTGAGCTGTAGCCGATAGGCAGGATGGACTTCGTCTGGTGGGCTTGCCTTGGTCTTATGGTCTAATGGTACGGTTGCGTTGCTTTCGAGCACGAAAAAATCATCTGGTCGGCCCAATATGACAGTTTCTTTGTCTACCTGCCATTGGAGCGTCTTTGGCATGTTCACTGCCAGGTGACCGTGTATCTGTCCATTGAGTATTGGGGGTAGTTCGTTCTGCATCCGGTATGTGTTGAAATACTGTTTTATGACAGCGTCCATTTTGACAGGAACACTTGATCTTGGACCTGAGGGGCGCTTTAGGTTCTTCACCATTGCAAGCCAGAAGCAGCGCGGGCATTCTCTCAGTAAATTCAGTTTCGTGGCGGATAATGTGATGGTCATTGATTCCTCTCCGTATTTTGTTTATGCGAACATACTAGGTGGATTCGATCGTTCTGACTCCGTGAAGGTGTCTGCGAGCGTCTGATTATGAATTGCTTCATAATGCTTGGTGATGTATCCTGCGATTGTTGTCATTGCTTCGAGAGGCAGACGCACTTCAACGGTTGCGCGTAACTTCATCTTGTGTTGTTTTTCCTTGCTTGATGGGAACGTGGGCAATCGATAGTAAAAAAGCAGTTTGCCCTGCCTTGTTTTCTTATTCATTTTAAATAAAGCTCCGTCCGCGCTCATCACCTGGACGTCGTCGGTATCGATGATTATATTACATTGTTTATCAAGGGCTATTTGGGACCAAGTCTTTTTGTCGCACGGTTTTTTTTGTTTTTTAGTTTTCATGTTTTATCTCCGATGATTCTTTTTGGTGGTCTTTCGAGTTGACGATATTGCCATTGTGATCTAGGGGTTTAGGAAATGATTGGTTCCGGAGTGTTTGATCTGGAAAATAAAAACGGTACCCAAAAATTTCCTGTCTGAGACGTTCCACGTCAAGTTTAGTTTGTTTGCTTCTGTTTATTAGCCTGCGTTGGATTTTTCTTTCGATCTTCTGTTTTTTGTTCATGACATATATACCTCCTATATACTATACATGAACTACATAGAAA
>CAZLDE010000312.1:0-1643 GCA_964558215.1 uncultured Thermoplasmatales archaeon | reverse complement strand
ATAATATTATGATTAAAAAAGAATTAACAGTTGCTTATTTCTTAGCAGATTTTGCTTGAATGGTAACCTTTCCTTTTGTTCCGCAGGATGAACAAGTAATAGTAAGATTTTCCCCCGGCTGACCAACATATGTTAAAATCTTGCCGCAATTCGAGCAACGGAACTGCTTCGTAATCTGGGTCGTCTCCGTTCCATTTTCAGCTATCGTCTTTATTTTTTCATTATTTTTGTTAGTGGATTCTTTCGTCCGTGAAAACATGATGAAGAATGCAAAGATTTCAACACGTCCAAGGATCATCAGAAACACAAAGAGCCATTTCAGTTCTAATGCAAGTGAAGGAGTGATAATGCCAACACTTAGACCTGTGGTCGCAACAGCTGAGGTGGTTTCAAAAAGTGAGTTCACAAGAGGAAATCCATAGGAGCTGACAACAAACGCGGAAGAAAAGACCAACACAATAAACAACAAAACTACTACTGCTGCTTGTAGAATAGTGGCATTTGAATAATCTCTTCCAAAAAGTTTAATTTTATATTCTCGATCAGTGATACTTTCATAGACCGCTTTTCTAACCGCTTTAATCATAAGAACAAATCGATAGATTTTGATACCACCTGCGGTTGAAAAACTTGCACCACCAATGAGCATGAGGAAGACCAGGAAGAATTTGAATCCATCTGAGAACTGAGCGACATTCAAATAACCAAATCCGGTGGTTGTCATCGCACTAACAATGTGAAACACAGAGTCACTAAGGGACAGTCCAAAAAATATCGCAGCGATGCCGATAGCAAAGATTGCCATTAGAAGAAATACGGAGAATTCAGAAGCGAAAAATTCCTTAAACCTTCTCTTAAAAAGTCCCGCAATGATGAAAAAATTCGAAGCACCAAGCACCATGCAAATGATAAGAATAGTATTCATAGGGACTGTCGTAGCAACACTTGTGATATCATTAATTGGAGCAAATCCTCCTGTACTAAGACCGGAAAAGACAAACGATATAGCCTTCACGATATCATGATATCCAAATAAAACACTCATAAGAACAAGAATGACTGTATAGACACAATAGATGAGGATGATTAAAAGAAATGTTTTTTTGATTTTTTGGTCTTTTGAAAATCCCATACCTTTTGCAAAGTCTTGAAGTTTTGCTTCAGGATAAAAGAATGCAAGAAGCACCAAAACAATACCGAGTCCTCCAATGAATTGCGTCAATCCTCGATAAAACAGGATAGATTCTGGCATTATAGATAAATCTGGAATTACAGAAAACCCTGTTGTGGTGAACCCTGATGCCGCCTCAAAGATACTATCAGTTACAACATTTATAATATCCCCATTTGATATGTTCACATAGATGTAGGGGATAGACCCAATCAGGCTTAACAGAATAAAAACCAATACAATGAGACTGCAGGAGCTTTTATAGCTTAATTCCCGTCGTTCGCAGAACGCATTGAATGCAAAGCCTATGATAAGAAAAATCGTTGCGGTAATAAACAACCCAACAGTCGCAACCATTTCATTATTGATAAATGAAAGGATGATCGGTAGGATAATAAAAATTCCAGAGATTTGAAGGACAAATCCCATGTTTGCAAGAAGCGCTCTCATCTATCCTTGGAATAGGACTATT
>CAZLDE010000311.1:0-1652 GCA_964558215.1 uncultured Thermoplasmatales archaeon | reverse complement strand
ATTCCCTGCTCCATTGCTAGATGGCTCTCTTTGATTGGTTGTTGAACCCGTTTCATGATCGCTTGAAAATCAATCTCTTTGATCTCTGCAGTTATCCCCAGTTTTTTTGCTTCCAGAATCTCCATGATTCTGTCTGCTGGATGAATGATCATCTTTGAGGGGATGCAACCGACGTTAAGACATGTTCCGCCTAAGGGTCCTTTATCCACCCAGGCAACCTTCTTTCCATGTGAGAGAGCTGCATCAACAATCTCCCCACCTGATCCACTCCCCACGACGATGACATCGTATTCTTTCATCTAATCCGTCTCCTCTCTTTCTGCTTCATTTATCATTTTTATTTCCACCGCGACTTCATTTCTTCGTAAAAAACCAGGAGTGAATGGGCTGTTGTAACGCATTAAGACAGGGTCGCTTTTCGTCTGAATTGCTAAATCCTGAAGCAAAATTTTAAGTCTCTGAATAGTCCTTTCTACTAAAGTTTGTGTGGTACGGCCACTAAAGCGTAGTATTGCCATGTCTTTTTCTGGTTCTACCACAATGGTCACGGCAGGATTGGTTGGCTGGGGAGCCATCTCTTTTGTATAGGATGCTGGAAGGACAAAAGCCATGTAGTTTTTTCCTGTAACCACCGGTGCGGTCATGGGAATTCTTTCTGAGGTTATCACTGGTGCAGTCATTGCTATTTTCCGTTGTGTTTTGTTTTCCCCATTGATATATTGGAAAAGAAGACCAAAACCAGAATCATTAGGATTGTCCATGACCTTGGCTAGAATTACTTCAGGGTACCGGCGAATCTCTAGTTGTCCGATTTTTTTAACCAGCGTATAGGGCATTTCTTGTGTCATCGATTGAATTGAATAATTTTCTGATATATATGGCTGTGGTTTACGGGAAAATCAAATGAGGACTAATGGTCGCATCGATCGAAACCGGGATTGACTGATTTACACCCGAGATTGAGAAATTTCCTTGGAGTCTTATAACAAACCAGTCGGGGAATAGTTTTCCAGTTCCCGCGGTTACCAACTTGAGATACGGAAGTAGAATCTGTGTTTCAAGGTAATCCGGTATTTCTGGTTCAAGCGTCGAAGGTTCCATGGGTTTTTGAGCGATTAATTTTTTATTTTCACCGGTTAATCCATAGACGCTACACATAAGGTCGTGTGCTTGAAGGGGGATTTTGCTTGGATTATACAGCGCTAATCCTATGGTTGTCAGAAACCCGCGAAGACGTATCTTGGCTTCAAGAGAAAGGGTAATTCCTAATGACTCGTTCTGGAAGAGTAGTTCTTTGATATCGGGGATGAAGAGTTGAGCTGTCGCTGAGAGCGGTATGGTTTTATCGATGCCCATGAGATGTACCCCGGCGTTTCCTGTGATGATAAGGTTCAACGTCTTCGCATTTAAGGCTTCATAGAAGAGAGAGCCATTGAGATGGAACTCCGTGTTTCCTTTTGGGACGATGGTCCCCTGTATTTGAGAAATTTCTCCCACAAGGTCTCCTGTTTCTGTTTCGACCCGGACTGTGAAATTCTCCAGTGACATTTCAAAAAGGTTCGGGTTGTTCACCCCTACACTTCCTTGGAACAGTATGCCCGTTTCAAAAAACTACGAATATTTAATGCAGTCATGGGTGTTATCCATATGAT
>CAZLDE010000310.1:0-1679 GCA_964558215.1 uncultured Thermoplasmatales archaeon | reverse complement strand
CTGCTTCTCCATCATACCTTTAATTTGATGGAATTATGGTGTCATTTGGGTAAAAAAATAAAAAGTATGAGTAATATCCCTTTATCAACACCAGTCCCGGAGACGTAAGAGAATATGAAAAAAACATTGATTGTTATTGGAGTATGTGCTGTTCTTGTGTCCATGCCGACACTGCTTGCTGTCCAGACACTGACACATCCTCAGCTTTTTTCTCCGCTGATGATGTCTGATGGAACCTTTGCTGGTGGCCTAGGTCGTGGGCACTGGGGCAATGGTCGTTTTAACATTGATAATGTCTATGCGTATATGCATGGAGTCTACACCGCTGGAGTTTACAAGAAAATTACAGGAGACCTACTAAATTCCTATGATCAGAAAATCGGGGAAATCCGGGCGTATCTTATACAAAAAATCATAATCGGAAATCTTGAGGTTAATAGCCATCGTACATCGATCGTCGGGTTCCTTGTCAAGAATCAAAACGATCAGTTCGTTGGTCGCATCATGGGCATCATCGGTCCTGCGCCTCATATCTGGGGTCAGTTCTTACCAAACAAAATGAACGGCTAGTCCATCATTTTTTCTTCTTTTTCATTTCATAAGGTATATAACGAAATGTTCAGATTAAAGAAACAGGACATGTGCTATGCGTGCAGCAAAACGACTCCTCTGGTGGATTCTGGCTGGTTCGGCGGGAGGCTTTAATAGGACACGCATACTACATGAGATAACAACCACGCCACGGAATGCAAACGAACTTGCAACTCTTTTAAACCTTGATTACAAAACAACACGGCACCATCTTGAGATGTTGGAAAAAAACCGTTTGATAACCGCGATGGGAAATAAATACGGGGTACTGTACTTTCCCTCTGAATTATTGGAGGAAAACATGCATTTCTTCAAGGAAATATGGGATAAAATAAATAAAAATGAGATACATAAGAAGAATGGAAATGGTGAAGAAAAATGAATGACGAATCATATTCAAAGAAAATACAACCAAAAACGAAAGCACTTGTCATAATTTTTGGATTAATTATCATAGGAGGCATCATCGGATATGCCATGTCGATATTCAGTCTTGAGAATATTCTTACCGAGCTAAATGAACTACCCATCCAAATCCCTCAGACGCGGATCGAGCGATCAGTAAATTATTACACTGCCGCCCTTATCTGTTTGTCTGTTGAGATTTGCGTCCTTGTCGGACTTCTCTATATGTACCTGGATTCCTATCGGAAGACAAAATCCCATTTTCTCATCGGTCTGAATATGTTCATCGTCGCTCTTTTTATAAAATCGATCCTCTCGGTCGTCTCGCTCTATAACATGGCGACGGACTATATTAGGTTTATACCATATGTGAGTAGGACATTTCTAACCCCGGGGTTCAGCGAATTGAATTTCGTTGTATACGCCTTTGAGATAACTGCTCTAAGCATCCTGCTGTACCTGAGTATGGAATAATCAGAAAATAATATCTTAGAAAAGAGAGGAACAAAACCGTATTTATTTTTTTCAAAAAGTTAAGAACGATTCATCTAAGATACTAGTCAGGAACTGAATCTTTTTTATAAAAAAAAAAAGAGAGGAGAATTACGGTTGATTGTTGTGATGGCCGTATCGCCAGCGCCATTCATGCTGAGCAGCCCAAATCGGCTGACCAGGCTCACGAT
>CAZLDE010000309.1:0-1692 GCA_964558215.1 uncultured Thermoplasmatales archaeon | reverse complement strand
GCAGGCACGGTCACTCATGTCAGCATGAAATCAACCAGGATAAAACTCTTACGGGGAGAAGAACTGGTGATCTCAAACAAGGCCATCCTAGATAAAAGCATCCATAACTACAAGAAGCTCCAGAAACGTCGGATCGTCTTTACCATTGGAGTCACCTATGGGACCCCCATCGAGAAACTCAGGAAGATAGAAGGTATGATCCGAGATATCGTTGGAAAATGTCAGTTATGCCAGATAGACCGGATTCATTTCAGAGAATTTGGGGCTTTTAGTTTGAATTTTGAGATCGTCTATTTCATAGATTCATCAGATTACAATACCTACATGGACATTCAACAGCAAATCAACTTCGGAATCGCAGAAGCATTTGAGAAAGAAAACATTGAAATTGCATTCCCAACCCAAACAATCTTTCTCGAAAAGAACCAATAGAAAAAAATATAAGAGAAAAGCCCATCAATACTACCAGAGATGAAGGAAAGGATATGGAAAAAGTAACTAATGATGTTTTAGTTGGGAAGACGGTATTAAATTCACAAGGAAGTATTATCGGAGTCATACTCAAATCAATGCGGGATAATAGTTCAGGGCAAATCACATCAGTTATCGTAAAACCTTCAAAAGATGTCGATGTTCAGAGATACCCGTTATCAACAGGTGGTGTTCTTGTTGTTCCCTTTTCTGCATTGTCCTCTGTAAAAGATGTCATCGTCTTCGAAGAACCGGTAAAATAATTTGAATCACCGTTCCTTTTTTTCAGCGAAGAAAAACATCCACTACATAACTGCTTTCATTAAACGTATATAATCTAAAAGATGACGGGTTATCAAAAAATTATTTTGTACATAGGTTTTGCCGTATTCACCCATTTTTTTAGCAATATCCGGGTTTTTTATAAGATATGAGATTTTCTCTGCAAATCCGTTATAATCCTTTGGGTCTAACAGATACCCGTTTTTGCCATGAATAACTTGAGACGAAATTCCACCAACATTTGAGGTGACGACCGGTGTCCCTTTCCACAACGCCTCACTGACAGTGATGGCAAATCCTTCCTTTAATGATTTTTGAACAACCACAGAAGAAGCCCGTTGGAGTGCGTTGATCAGGATATCAGATGCATTAATCACAAGATGGATATCTTTTTCATGTTCGACGAGTTTTTCGAGATTTTCAAATATCTCTTGTCCTTCAGGATCATCAGTTGCCATGGAACCAGCTAAAATCAGTTGACAGTCGATTTTACGTTGAATTATTTTAAATATCTTAATCATCCCTTCAGGGTCTTTCCACTTATCAAATCGTGAGATCTGAGCAATCATCGGTTTGTCCTCATCGATACCATGTTTCGTCAGATATTTTGTTACCGTAGAATTCGGGATGTCCCGGTTTTTGATCTTTAACGGATCAATGGATGGACGGATGATGAAATGTGGCATCACGGATTCAGGGATGTCTCTTGGCTTGAATTTCTCCATGGAAATGATCATCGCATCATATTTAAGAATGAACATCTTGAGATACTCCCATAGTTCCCTATTAGGGGTTGAAATATCGATATGGCATCTCCAGACCCACGGTTGCCTTTTTTTATAACAAGTGATTATCGGCAATGGTTGAGGGTCGTGAACGACGACGAAATCATGATTGATATGTGAGAAAATCGCGTTGTTTACATTATTGATATAATAG
>CAZLDE010000308.1:0-1693 GCA_964558215.1 uncultured Thermoplasmatales archaeon | reverse complement strand
TGTCTGCATTGATGCTCTCCTGTGGAGTCTTTGCTGTCATAATCGCAGATCGTGCCTGGGTGACAGCCTCAAGGGTCTGTCGCTCATGATTCATATAACCTTTGACGGTCTCCATGAGGTTCGGAATAAGATCTGCTCTTCGTTTCAGCTGGACATCAATCTGAGCCCAGGCGTTATCAATTCTGTTTTCGTATCGTATGACTCGGTTGTAGTAGCTGAAGAACCATAAGAGAAATACTACTACTATCAGAAGTATGACGAGTCCTATTATCAACATTAGGTCCATAGTTTTGCCTCCTCAACTCTAGGTGTAATAAGATGTTTTATTTAAACATATCGTAACTATTTCAATTTTAATAGAGAGGTGTTATTTTTTGCCTTTGAAAATCTCGAAGGCTTCCTTTGGTGTGGCATTCTTATGGACAATGGCGTTAACAGCCTTGATCATGTTGACCGGTTGGTGGCTTTGGAAGATGTTCCTGCCCATGTCAACCCCAATGGCCCCTGCCTGTATCGCGTCATAGGCCATCTGTAATGCTTCGTCCTCTGGTTGTTTCTTGCCACCCGCAATCACCACAGGTACGGGACAGGATTCTATGACCTTCTCAAATTCAGGGACGTAATACGTTTTAACGACATGAGCACCAAGCTCAGCTGCTATTCTTGAGGCAAGACTCATGTACCGGGCGTCACGTTTCATGTCTTTGCCTACGGCAGTCACAGCCAGAACAGGGATTCCATATCGCTCGGCCTCATCGATGTACTGCGTCATGCCAAGGATTGTCTCTCGTTCGAATTCCGCACCAACCAGAATCGAATACGCCACACCTGAGGCGTTGAGTCGGATAGCATCTTCAATTGAGACGACGGTTCCTTCTTCTAAAAGCCGGGGTCCGATGATGCTGGTTCCTCCAGAGACTCGTAGGACGATCGGGACATCGATGGTCGGGTTGATGTAGGTACGTAATGCACCCCGGGTCAACATTAATGTATCGGTATACGGTAACAAGGGATTGACCATAGCATCAAGTTTCTCAAGCCCGGATGTCGGGCCCATGAAATACCCGTGATCGACGGCGAGCATTACGGTGTGGCCGTCTTTTGGTTTGATGATTTTTGAAAGCCGATTTTTCATACCCCAATCCATACTCTTTTGCCTCCGTTTTTCTGGTAAACGTCGCAGCATTATATAAATTAATTCCTTCCGACACACAGGATTATTTTTGAAACAAGATATTGCTGTTAAAAAGAAGAGTCAAATTAAATAGAATAATTATGGATTTGTATAACTTTATGTAGATGCTACCGCATCACAAACTAACTTGTTTTTACCGCGTAAATCCTTGTTTAAACCAAAGTTAATGTGCTAAGAGATAAAAGGTCTTGCGGAAAGGGTTTTTTCAGTAGGACAATATGTTTCCAACAATTTAATCAGCGATAAAATGAGTTTCAGGGGTTCAAATCACTTCCCTCACACAATTCTTTGTTTCAAAACATTTATATTGACCATCACAGTAAAATTATCTATATTGAACAATACCTTCATTTCAAAGAATTCCATGTTTCCCAGTCTATCTCTCTACCTGGATAACCTGGTTTTTTAAAGGGCCATTTGTTTTGTATCCAATGCTTCACAGTTTTAAAAAGATACTCATCTAACCCAGTTGTCACCTCACTATCTCGAATCCACATG
>CAZLDE010000307.1:0-1723 GCA_964558215.1 uncultured Thermoplasmatales archaeon | reverse complement strand
ATTTGTTACTATCCAAATTACACCGGTTCGATATTCCCCCGGTTCACAGACTTTACTGTATAGCACGCACTTTACCATTGAACTCACCTATGAAGCGACAACACCATCAGTGCAGACATCATTAGAATCCTATCCATTAGTTCTCATCACTCCTGCTGAGTTTTCTGAAGCCCTCCAACCTCTGATCGACCATAAGACTACCTATAATCTTTCTACAAACCTTGTGTTGCTTGAGGACATTTACGATTCCTATTATGGACGAGACTGCTCTGAAAAGATAAAATACTTCGTCAAACACGCTGTCGAAGAGTGGAATACCGAGTATATCCTTTTAGTGGGGGACATGAAGAAACTACCGATCAGATTCACCTATGCATCCTGGTGGGAACGAGATCTCCTCTCAGACCTTTATTACGCGGATATCTATGATGCGTCTGGAGAGTTCTGCTCATGGGATTCAAACGGAAACAATCGTTTTGGTGAAATTGACAATAATGGAAATGATCTTGATGGCGTTGATTTGTATGCAGATGTGCATATCGGCAGACTCGCCTGTGTAGACGTCACTGAGGTGACCACCGTTGTCAATAAGATTATCACCTATGAACAGGAGACCTATAATCAGATCTGGTTCAAACGCATCATTCTGGCTGGTGGGGACACCTTCCCGGTAAGCAACGGTGCCCCTCCGTTTGTCTACGAAGGAGAAATAACGAATATCAAAGTGGCTCAGACCTTACCTGATTTCGATCAGACGTATCTTTGGACTTCGAAATGCAACCTGCATCCATGGAATTTCAACTGGGCGATTAACAGAGGGGCAGGGTTCGTTAGCTACGCAGGTCATGGTTTTGAACATGGTTGGGGGACGTCTCGGCCAAATGCAGTTACAAAAATAAAAATCTATTATTACACACCGTACATCAACGGGTTGAAGAACGGCAATAAACTCCCTATTATCTTTTTTGACGCGTGTCTCACCGCAAAGCTTGATTTTAATATCACTGATCTTGAGCATTACTATCCCAAGGCGGCTAGTCTGCTTGCTCGCATCTTTGGTTTATCGACCGATCCAATGGATTTCTATCAGTGCTTTGCTTGGAGTTTTCTTGCAAGACAAAACGCGGGAGCTATTGCGACTATCGGAGCGACCAGGACTGCGTATACCTGGGTTGATGCAAACGGTGTCTATGGAGGAGCAGGATACTTAGATGTCCATTTCTTCGATTCCTACGAAGAAGGTGTCACCATTGGTCAAATGTTAACTGGATCACAGAACGCGTATATTCAGAACGTTGGAGCTGATTACTTCACCATCGAAGAATTCATCCTACTTGGAGACCCAAGTCTGAGGGTTGGTGGACACCCGTAATTTTCCAATCATTCTGAGATTTACTTCCCGGAAAACCATCCTTTTCTGTTCTCGAGGAGATAAAAAGCTAACAGGAGGAAAAACAGAAGGGAAAAGTATTTATTTTCAGAATTTATTTGTTTTTGGGGGACCGTGTAAAAAAGGGGAGGCTGCTTTAGGTATCTGCTTTCCACTAAAGGCATATTCCTCCCATCCAACGCATCCCGTCCCCCACCTTTCATTCTACTTAGATTTTGTTTGGAACGACGAGAGGTCGTTGCACAGAAAAAAAAATCCTCTAGGGAAAAATATAGTAAAAACAAAAAGAAGAGGGTTGATTGAGAACAACCTCTGGCATCTTTAGTCGAATAA
>CAZLDE010000306.1:0-1732 GCA_964558215.1 uncultured Thermoplasmatales archaeon | reverse complement strand
GAACAAATTCAATTTCAAAAAGGTATAAAAAAAGAGGAAAGAGGGGGGAGTCTATGCGACTCCGATGACTAAGAATAGCAGGACGGTTCCTGATGCGCTTGCTGAGGCGGTGCCTGCGGTGACGGCGATACCGGTTTTCCCAATTCCGATAACGAAGTCTTTCACTGTTACTGATTCACCTGCGGCAAGTGCTGCAATGGTGCCTGATTTTGTTTTTCCGATGAAGATCAATGACCCATCAAGGTTGATTGACCAGGCAACATTGGTGAGATCCACTGTTCCTGTGTTTTTAATGGTCGCAGAAACACCAAGTCCACCACTTATGGTAATGCTGATATCCTGTGGATATTGGATGGTAAATGTCTTGGTTTTCTCAGTCTCTTGGTTCCCTGCATTGTCCATTGAATAATAAAGCAGTGTGTGTGCCCCTTCATCAGCAACAACAAATGGTGCCGTGTAAATGGTCCATGCGCCGTCATCAAGCTTATACATCGTGTAATTCACACCAGATTGGCTGTCGATTGCAGTCAAGGTCACAGTCACTTCACTGACATAGACATCGCCTTCCATCTCCCCGGTTAAGGTGCAGGTGGTGATTGGTGGTGTCGTATCGAGCCCACCGCCGGTTCCAGACACTTGGATATCATCGATGAATAACGCAAAGACATCATATGAGAAGACATGGACACCGATATAGATTGCTTGCCCAGTGTACGATGAGATATCTACGGTATATTGCGTCCAGGTCACTGGGACGTCATTGTTCACCTGTGCTATAAGGAAACTTGACGGATCAGTATCAGTGGTTGAAACACCGATTTCGAAATCCTCAAGACCATACTGGCTGTTTAAGGATCGTGCCCATAAGGTAAAAGTATCGAAGGTGTCTGCGCTAAGCAATGGGGTGAATAACCAGTCGTCATTGGGTGCCATAGTAGTCTCGGTATCCCAACATGATAAGTATTTCACACCAGTGTGGGCTTCATATCCAGTGCCTAGTGGGGGTGTTGTCTGTGTTGGGTTAAAGACCATAAACGACCCGACATAGTATGCATTTGGCCAATCATATTCTTGCATACCCCATGTTGATCCACCATCTAAATCAAGGGTAGTCCATGGTGGAAAATCATCAACAATGAAATCTTCGTAAGTTTCAAAGCTATCTTGGAAAATGATGTCTCTATTCATGGATTCTGGTTGATTAAAATACTTTTCACTAGAGACGGTGTTCGTGTTACTCTTCATAGCCGATGCAGGGACGATCATTGCAAGGGCTATAGCGATAACTACAGCTGCCTTTAATACATGATTTATGTTCTTCTTCATAATATTATCTCCCAATGTTTTTTTATTATTGGTTTAGTATATATCCACCTCCTTGTTTATAAATTTTGTCATCTTCCTCTTAATTTTACACGGAACGGTCTGATTAATATTCTCTGATAAAATAATACAGATGCAGGGAGAGAACACAAGAAGGAATATCGGAAAAATGCAGGGGACGAGATTTGAACTCGCGGACCTCTGCAGGACAAGACTCTGAATCTTGCGCCGTTGACCATGCTTGGCTACCCCTGCATTCTGTTACCCATCATTCATTAATCCCTATTTTAGTTTGTCGTGTAGATTGATGAATGATTGTTAGGTAAAAACCACGTGTTTTCTTTTTCTTTTTAAACGAACGAGGTCAGCCGTGTGAAGTTAACAGGATACCGGGTCCATGTTCTACAAG
>CAZLDE010000305.1:0-1747 GCA_964558215.1 uncultured Thermoplasmatales archaeon | reverse complement strand
TCGGGACTCCGCACTTCCCAAACACGGCCACGGATTTTCCGGCCGAAATCTCTTCCCAGTGATTGCAGAAAAAGAGCTCCCGCTAAACCTGACATTTGATACTCATTTGAATTGTTTCGTAATTTAGGGTTTATTCAGCAATTATTACAAGAACTTGGGATCAAACCGGACAAGTTTTAATAGGAGCGGCAAATCCTTTACCCTATCCGGATCTTTAGATTCTATCCTGATTGAGCCCTTTTGAGAGACTACTGCATACATATCCAGAATCCAGATAACAGTGTCCGATGTCGGTCTTATCAATGGGCGTTTTTCAACTCCCATTCTCGGAGGATTTTTCTCTTTTCCTAATTCAATGTGTGAAATGACCCTTAATATGCCATGCATGAGGACACTGAAATACAAAATTGTCATCAGTGCTTTTATCCTCTCAGGCGATTCCAAAAATATCGTTGACGCTAACAATGGCTCCTTAAGCAGGCTAAACTGCCGTTCAACATGACCTTGCCCTTTATATAACAGCAAGATATCCTTACTTGCTTTCTCAGATGGACTGATATTTGTAAGAAGGCAAAAGGTTGATGCATTTTTAATTTCAGTTGCAATGAGTTCCTCTTTTCTTTCCGTTCCATTAGATATAATCCTCCACATCGTAATCCTTTGAGGAGGGTTTGCGTTCTTTCCAGGTCTGCCTCGTGGTCTTTTCAGAAATTCCTCGGAAACCACAGCAAGATCCACACTTATCATCAAATTGGAATGCTGCTTGAGAAAGGAATCCATCTCAGCTAAAGCATCAGCTTCACAATAAAACTCTCTTTTACCCAATTGAACTATTTCCAACGTGAGTTTTTTCTGTTCCTGTTCCACCTTATGCTCAATTTTTGCTTGTTTATCAGTTGTCTGATACACATGAGCATACATCTCATTACCATACACGGTAACCGGGATCATTGTAGCATCATAGACCGGAGAATCTTTGTCAGATGAATGATTGCAACAAATACCTAATGATTCCCATTGATTCAGACTACGAGCTTTGATTTTAACCTTTTCACAGAGTTTCTTATAGAAATTTTGAGGGATGCGGGATATGAATGGTATCGGTTGATCACCCTTGTTCAACGCAAGAACATTGGGTTTATTCAATAGTTTTGAATCAGCAATGTACACGTATTTTTTGAAATCAGACCCAAAAACAAGATGTAATGTTTGTATCATCTGATGGTTATAGTCGCAATCAGCAGTATTGCCATCCAGGGTCTTTGAATAAACGACAAGACCATCCCCATCTGTGACCATTCCAGTCATAATTTGTTTCAAATCCTTTCTTTTATCTTTTGAATAGCCATAGGTGATCTTGAGGTCTGGTGGTTCTTCACCTTCTTTTGTAGGGTAATCTCCATAAAGGACGTGTGATGTCGTATCGGAGTGTAAAACGTAGTTTTCAGGGAGGGAAAAGAAGAATCGTACGGACATTGCAAGTTCATAGAACAGGTTTTCACAACCACTTTCATGGATTCGATCCAGCAAACGACCGAACATATCATCATTGAGCTCTGATGGATCGATAGGCAAACCAACCAGAAGTTCGAGATCCATTCCAGTATAGACCTCTGAAATCCTTGAAAGCGCTATTTTACGTCTGGATGAGACGAATGGAATTAAAACAAGCAGTTGTGCAAGAACACCAGGGCTAAATTTCCATTTGGATTCGTCCCAAACAACCATTCGGTTTATACGGTCAATG
>CAZLDE010000304.1:0-1749 GCA_964558215.1 uncultured Thermoplasmatales archaeon | reverse complement strand
AACAATCGAATGTTTTTTCGATCGTCTCACGTAATTGTCTTACTTACCACTGGTTTCCTGGATTAAAGTAGGTAAGATCTAGGTTTGCCCAGTCGTCATAATCGTTTTTCCCATGGGATCCGTCAGAGTAATCCACAAGATCGGTGTACACATACCGGTAGTTCATCACGCTTTTATAAGGACCGTATCGCCAGAAGTTGATTTCCCAGGGCCATTTACCATCTTGAATATCGACCCCGGGTGCTCTGATATTCAGGGAATGACCGGTTTCATGCATGATAGCCCCAGCATAGACGAACTCCCTTTGTTTTTCACGATTGAAGGTCCCTCGCGCGATACTATCAAAAAGAGGGATTCTCTTTGGAAGGGTTTCAACATACTGTGTGGAGATATAGAAGCAATCAACCGCACGTGAATTACCGATTCTTGAGGAAAACGTAAAACCGACCGCCCAGCTTGAGTTATATCCAATCATTCCCCAGTGGAACACACCTCTGCGCCAGTTGTTTGCATCTTGATGCATGAAATAAAGCCAATACCAGGAGTTCAGGTCGTTTTCTCCAAGGGTCTCTTTGAAAGGAATGAACTCTCCACCACCGAGTCTGCCATCATCTACATGCCAGAAAATATTATGCTTCCCGTGAGCATCACGGAGATGGTCATAGGCTCCAATTGGTACGACACTGCCTTGGCTGTTAGGTCCTTTTTCCATTTGGTCTATTTCAACGAAAATATCTTGTCTGAAGGGATCAGACCCCCATTGCCAGGTTAGGTATTCCTCTTTGTTGTTTAATCCATCTTCATCATCATCATAAGAAGTATGATTCTCCCATTCGAATGGGTCATAGATCATGTAGTAACCTTCGTCATGTCCCCATTGATAATAAGTCAGTCCAAAGCGATATTCCCATTCGATTGGTATACCGTCCATGTCTAAATCCTCCCCACGGTTATCAATCTCAGGGCTCGTGTTGTAGACGGCGGTCTCAAGCCAGTAGGGGAAACCGTCGCCATCAAAATCATTTTGTGAGATATCAAATAACAGTTCACAATCTCGATCCAGCTGATAGATACTGTTATCGTCACATCCATTGAGCCGCCCATATCCACTGTAATCCCCAAGAGAGTCATCACCCCACCAGCACCCAGCGGCTATACTGTATCGAATTTCTGCGGTACGTGCTTGTGTGAAATTTCCATCTTCTGTACTCAGGTCACAGAGATGGTCAGCTACGGGGTCTTTATCCCATAATGCTATCGTAATGTCAACGAACTCTTCTTCTTTTGGAACTTCTTTGGAGGCCGACCAATTTGGTTCAGTCACATATAATGTGTTTTCCCAAACATCACTGATGAAGTCCTCTCCGTTTATTGTGACTTTGACATAAAAATCAGGGTTTGAGAGCAAATCGATTTTATCCAAACCGCGGATTTCATGGATAGTGACCGTGACAGTGATGTTTTCGACCAGAGGATCGTAATCTTCTGGAAGTGGCATTGGTCGTATCAGTAACTGATTTTTTGTCTGAAATGATGCTGTGGTTGGGATGACCAACGAAGCGAAAATGACAAGCGTACATATCATTTTTATAAAATTTTTCATCATAGACGATATCCCCCTAAAGATCTGTTTTTTTCTTGGGTACCTATAAAGAATCTCATTATATATAAATGTTTGTTGATTTTTTAGGTTGAAAACTGGGGGTTAAAGATTTGAGGTTCTGATATTTAAAACAAGCAGATTATCCC
>CAZLDE010000303.1:0-1776 GCA_964558215.1 uncultured Thermoplasmatales archaeon | reverse complement strand
AAAAAAAAAAAAAAAAAAACAACGCTCGCAAAAAAAATTAAAAAAAAAAAAAAGTTACTCCCCATACGTTACAAAGGAGAAATCATGGACTTTGTTATAAACTATCCATGAATTTCCGAACGTAGTTGAAGAATATCCTTGACCGTTCTGATAGGGATCATCATACGATGCACCCGCATACGACCACCCATACAAGGAATCATCCGTGTAAATCGGATGACAGACGATATAATACGTATCACCAGGGGTTACGGAAATATCAGGGAAGTCGAATGTCGTCCAGTTCAGTATCGGTCTATAGAGGTCCATTGGCCCTATTAATACTGATGTCTCTGTGAGATCCGGACTAGTTAAGTTTTTTCGAATCGATACGCTAATTGGTTGAACATTTCCTTTTGCTATCAATTCCAACTCAACCTTTGTAAGAGTGCTTTGAGTGGGGACGAATGATTGAGCGAACCATTTTCTGACAAAGATACCATCATTCAGACTTAATCCATCGTAAAGCTCTGTTTGTCGCTGGTCAACACAATGGTCATCCTCCATAGATACAACGAGTCTTGTCCGAGGAAAACTATCCTCGAAGAACCACATCCCATGCTCATCATAATTTCGAAGAAGCACGTTATAGGTCCCTTCTTTTTCCCAGACATGAGTCATCTGAACAGGTTCACCCGAAGGATAAAACCCGGTCCATTCCTCTGTTGTGTCGCCCCAATCGAAATGATATTGTATTTGATCACCTTCTGGATCACTGGCATTGAAGAGATACGTCTGATCTGAGTCAACATGACCTACTAATGTTCCATTGACAAGGTTTGTTCGCGTCGGTGGCATCTCTGTATCAGTCAAAATAAGCTCACCGGGATAACTATCAAAAATCTGTGGACTTTCTAGGAAGTTAAATTCCTTAAGAAGTATTTCTTTTGTTTTTGGACAACTATAATTAAACGCTTCCTCTGCAGAACACATCCCATCCTTATTTACATCGCCGAATCCCTGAAGACCTTCCATGAGATAGTATCCGAAGAAGTGACCGTTGCTCTCCTCATCCATGGAACATGCGGTAAGGATTACCCGACCAGGGGCACTTAATTGCTTTCCAAAATGCTTTACCCATTCCGATGTGCGTGTCATTTGCATCCCGTCGTTGAACCCGCCTGAATGACATGCTTCGATGATCACACAGACGCCTTGGCATTTAAGAGAAGATAGCCAGGTATTGACCGTGTCATCGAAGAGATAATACAACTTTGGCGGGATGCACAAGTACACACAATTTGGATATTCTCCAATCATGGTTCGATACCGGTCATACGGATACAGTACACAATCACCGCGGCCGTTCTCATCACGTGGGGGCAAATCCCAATATTTACTAACACCATCAAATAACTCTGCGCCATGGGTCGCTATATAAAAGAGACATATATCATCTGCATCAGCCATCCGTTGCATCCAACGGAAACTTCTAAAGATGCTGAAAATCGAAGCGTTTTTTCCAGTCAATAATCTAATATGATCTGGTTTCCAATGATCTGAAGCAAGCAACAAATGGTAAAGATTTGTTGGTGGTTCACCATTAAAAAGCGAAAGATTGGTCATATAAGGCTGGTTTTTGAATTCATTCACACCCACAAGCACTGCCCAATACTCGGTACCATCACCTGTCGGTGTATGTTGATTCTTGAGACTGGTATGAAACGGAAAGGCAAGTACACCAGACCCCGGTAGCAACACCAGCATACACAGAACTATTCCAACTATCTTCTTTTT
>CAZLDE010000302.1:0-1777 GCA_964558215.1 uncultured Thermoplasmatales archaeon | reverse complement strand
TCAGAAATAGGAATCCTCATCGTTATTTCATTCACTTGATTGCCGAACTACTGCTTCTATAGAAAGTTTTATGTGCAGTACGATATTGTCTTGTGTAATGTGAGGTGAATTTGGCTTGTCGCAATTAGAGGATGTTGGTGTAAATATGAAAGGAACTATTGATTCGATTAAAGGTCTTTTAGGAGCCGATGCTGACTATTTGCTAAAACATACATGTACGAAAATAAAAAACGAAACGTTACATCTTCCTGGGCCAGATTTCATTGATGGAATTTTTCTTGATACGGATCGTTCAACTCGAGTCATTCGCAATCTGAAAGCATTGTTCAACCATGGGAGATTGGCGGGAACCGGGTATCTTTCCATATTGCCCGTAGACCAAGGTATTGAACATTCTGCTGCTGCGTCTTTTGCGCCAAACCCCATGTATTTTGATCCTGAGAACATCGTGAAACTTGCGGTAGAAGGTGGGTGTAACGGGGTTGCATCGACCCTTGGTGTTCTTGGTGCCGTCTCACGTAAGTACGCACATAAGATCCCTTTTATTGTAAAAATTAATCATAATGAGTTGCTAACCTATCCAAACAAATTCGATCAGATTATGTTTGCAAGCGTCGAACAAGCATGGGATATGGGCGCTGTTGCAGTTGGTTGTACAATATATTATGGTTCTGAAGAATCCACCAGGCAGATTCAAGAGGTAAGCAAGGCTTTCAGTTACGCTCATGAACTTGGAATGGGAACGATTTTATGGTGTTATCTACGGAATCCTGCATTTAAGGTGGAAGGGAAGGATTACCATACTGCTGCAGATCTCACCGGACAAGCAAACCATCTTGGTGTTACAATTGAAGCAGATATCGTAAAACAGAAACTCCCTGACATCAACGGAGGATACCTGGCATTGAACAAAGGTGGAGTGAAATTCGGCAAAACCAGTGAAAAAGCATACAGCGAGTTGTCGTCAGACCATCCAATCGATCTGACACGATATCAGGTTGCCAATTGCTACATGGGACGTGTTGGGTTGATTAACTCAGGAGGCGCATCAGGGAAGGACGATTTCGGACAGGCGGTTCGAACAGCAGTTATTAATAAACGTGCTGGTGGGACTGGTTTGATCTCTGGCCGAAAAGCGTTTCAGAAACCTTTCGAGGATGGTGTGAAGCTTCTGCATGCGATTCAAGACGTCTATTTGTGTAAGGACGTTACCATCGCATAATTTTTTTTTTTTTTTTTTTTTTAAAAAATAAAAACAGCTTTTACTCCATTTGCGTTTCTGATGGTTGAAAGCAGTGTTCCTGGTATTTGTTTTTCGGTGATGATGAATAGATGTGGCTCTTCTGTGAATTCAAAGTCATCGACAATGGCTTGCCTGATACTGATGTTATTGGACGCAATGATGGTTGCTACCTCTGCGAGAATCCCAGGCATGCTTGGGTCTGCAGGGATGATTTCGATCACCCCCCATTTCATGTGTGGGGCGACTTCTTTGAGATGACAGGTTGGCAGAAGGTTGGAGAAGATTTTTTGGAGGTCTGGTTCTTTAGCGATGACGTCTCTAGTGGCGCTCACGGCTCGTCTATCGACTTTGAATGCTCGTGCGATTTTTGAGTCAGCAAGTTCGATACTTCCGCACTGGAATGCGTTGTTGTGTATCTTTATCCCGTATTCAAGCATTTTTTGTGCGATTTTTTTTCGTTGCGGATAGTCGATAAAATAATGTTCGATTTGTTTCCACATAGTACAGAATTGTACGCTAACGAAGTATAAAAAC
>CAZLDE010000301.1:0-1777 GCA_964558215.1 uncultured Thermoplasmatales archaeon | reverse complement strand
CTTTGCCTCCCTAATTATCTATTTCGGGATGAAGCCATTAAGATAGAAAAGTATATATAGAAGTTATATCATTCGGCTTAAAAGCATATCGAAAAGTATAAAAAATTTACGGGGGCGTAGGTACATGGTTCAAATGCAATCAAAAAAGAAAAAAGAGAAAAGACAAAGCATTGAAGAAATCATTCAATGCCCTGAATGTAACAGCACACATTTAAGTAAAGATTATGCTCGCGCAGAACTCGTCTGCGCAGATTGCGGTCTTGTCATCGACCAGGATTTTATCGACCATGGTCCAGAATGGCGAGCCTTTGATAGCGACCAAAGAGAAAAACGAGCACGTGTCGGTGCACCAATGACCTATACGATTCATGATAAAGGTCTCAGCACCATGATTGGCTGGAAAAACAGAGACTCCTACGGAAAATCCATTCCCACCAGGAACAGAGCACAGCTCTATCGATTACGAAAATGGCAACGGCGTATCAGAATCAGCGATGCAACCGAACGAAACTTAGCTTTTGCCCTTTCAGAGCTTGACCGTATGGCATCAGGTATGGGACTCCCAAGAACCGTTCGAGAAACAGCAGCGATGGTCTACAGAAAAGCGGTCCTCAAAAACCTGATCCGCGGAAGAAGCATCGAAGGCGTGTCCGCATCAGCGCTGTATGCAGCCTGCCGACAATGTAACGTGCCACGAACCCTTGATGAGATCGCAGCATCCTCCCGTGTCTCTCGAAAAGAGATTGGAAGGACCTACCGGTTCATCGCCAGAGAGCTTGGATTAAAACTCATGCCCACCTCACCACAGGATTATATCTCACGGTTCTGCAGCGAACTGAAACTTAGCGGTGATGTCCAGGCTAAAGCAATCGAGATTCTCAAAGACGCAGCTGATAAGGAACTCACCAGTGGCCGAGGACCAACCGGGGTCGCAGCCGCATCGATTTATATCTCCTCCATCTTATGTGGTGAACGAAGAACTCAACGAGAAGTCGCAGACGTGGCAGGTGTCACAGAAGTAACAATACGGAACAGATACAAGGAACTTGCTGAACGACTCGACATCGATATCATCCTGTAAACACCCATGACCCGTTGGTACACCGAAAAGAAAAAAGAACATTTTTATCAAGAGGCAAAACGAGTCGGTTATCGCGCCCGTTCCGCCTTTAAACTCCAACAGATCCAACGCCGATTCCAACTGATACCAAAAGATGGCGTCGTCGTCGACCTTGGGGCGGCTCCAGGGGGATGGAGTCAGGTGGCAAAAGAATTAGTAGGCGAAAAAGGAATTATTATCGGAGCAGACCTCTCCATCATCAGACCATTGGAGGGCATCCTTTTCATCCAAGGTGATGTCACCAAACAGGAGACCATCCAGCAGATCATGAAGGAGATACCGGGTAAGAAAGTAGACGTGGTCCTCTCAGACATGTCACCGGACATCTCAGGCAACTATTCGGTTGATCAGGCACGAAGCGCTTGGCTGTGCGATTGTGCTTTCAACGTTGCAACACAAATTCTACGCCCGGGTGGTCATTTTCTCTGTAAAATTTTCGAGGGAGAAGACACAAAATCATTTATCGAAAAAGTAAAACCTCACTTTTTGAATGTGAAGCTTTTTTCTCCTGAAGCCTCCCGTAAAAGTAGCTCTGAGGTCTATATCGTAGCAAAATCGTTCAAAAAACTTTATAAAGATAGCGGTATATCTGTTTGACAAACTGCAGTAGTTCGGCAAGTGAAAATTAAAATGTGTATATGAAGTGAGTGCATTTGG
>CAZLDE010000300.1:0-1804 GCA_964558215.1 uncultured Thermoplasmatales archaeon | reverse complement strand
ATATATAATTGGGTATCTGTATTCTTACATTTGAATCTTAATTTCTCTACGAACGAATGAAAACTAAACATGTACAACAATCTCTTTGTCATACGATTTAATTTCTTTTGTTTCACCATTCCAGATATCCTAAAATCAGGGATTATTATTTTATCATAGTTTCTTATCAAAAAACTTATTGTTTTCCAATGCAACTCATTTATTCTATTTTTTATCCTATACCACAAACGTGGGTCTTTTGTTTTCTTTTTATCTACCTCATGGAGCATAGATATCAACTCCTTATTTGCTCCTTCTCCTATATATACCAAACATTTATTTGGATCATATCCTACCATAAACTTTCTGATACCTGGATCTAGACTGATGACTCTCTCACCCTTTGAACACGATCTGAAATGAACTTGGCTTTCGTTCCTTCGATCTTTCTCTGGATAAAAATTATAGTCTACCGGATAGCAAAAATAATAATGATCTTTGATTTTATCATAAATGATTTCTAATCCACGAGGATCGGTTTGAGTAAATAGATCTTTGAATGAACTCCTTTGTTTCCTACCATTGATATCCGTATACCAGTATTGACTTTTCATCTCACGAATAAACATAGGAAAGTTTTTATCTTCAAAAAGCACAAATTCGGTTTTTGATTTCTTTTTGGATTGAAAATGTATTTGAAAATCATTAATATTCTTATTGTGATAATTGGAAAGGAGCGAATTTATATTTTGAGAAAACTTTTTGGCCACACCTCTTGGTAATCGAGTATATGGTTTTTTCCACCACGGAGGGTATATTTGATTTGTACTCTTTTGTTCTCGAGGTTGAAAATACCTCACATTGTCAGACTCTTCAATATAATCATATTCCGTGAGTAGATTGCGTACAGAATAATAAGAAACAGATTTTAATGATCTGATGTTGTGTATTTTTGATTGAAAAGCACTGACTAGAAAATTATAATACCATCGAGATTGTTCCATCATCAATTGGAGTTGAATTTTCTGTTCCTGTGTTGGTAGGAAACGACCCTTCAATGTTTTGAGCCTGAGACTGACATTTTTCTTTGATCGTGTCCCTAATTTGTTTTTTGATGGAGTGGCTTCGAAGGCCGTATAACCTTGAAGAGAATACTGTGATGATTGAAAGGAGGTCATTAATGAGTTCTTCTTGAGGGGATGTTTCTGTGTGATTGAGAACCACGATTTTCCCATTGGAGCATTGCGATAAGATACGTTCGAACAACTCAAAACCGAATCGACACAATCGGTCTTTGTGGGTAACCACAATTTCTCCGATATTTCCTTTGATTGCTGCATCCAAAAGGGTTTGAATTCCTTTTCTTTTGAAGTTAAGACCTGATCCAATATCTTTGATAATGACGTGGTTAGGGAATCGATCTCTGAAGAAGTCAACTTGTCGTTGGAGGTCATCGGATTGACTTCTGGTGGATACTCTACATTAACAGAAGTTGGTTTGAGAGCGGTTTTCCGTGGGGGTAATGATATCCTTTTTGGGATAGCGGTACTGTCTACCTTTAGTTTGGATGAAAGCGATTTTGCCACGGTGAGTCCATTCGAAGAGTGTCCTAGGGTGGATGGAGAGGATTCTACAAACGTCAGCGGGGCGTAGGAATTCATTCATCCATTCTGTCTTTTTTTTTTTTTATTATACTTGTCATGTCTTTAAATGAAAATTCAATTTTTGTCAATAAATAACCATATTTATTGACAACAGTACAATTCCCAATTTTTTGTCCATGTTCACCGCAATCACAAATAATATCCAAACCCATATTTTGATG
>CAZLDE010000299.1:0-1810 GCA_964558215.1 uncultured Thermoplasmatales archaeon | reverse complement strand
GACATTGCCTATATAACGATGACGGTATTTTGCTATTCTGTCAAACAATGCTTTCTCGGAGAATCTTTGTCAATCTATTCTTCGTAACTCGAAAAAGGAATGACAATTCAGGTTATCAGGATTGCTTAAATCTTTTGATAGAGGAGCAAGAAATCATGATTCATCCCTGGTTCATAATAAACTATGACTTTTTCAAGGATTACGGGCTTCCGTATCAGTATTTCGAACGGTTGTAATGCAAAATATGGTACTGTGCCAGTGAGTTCCTCAAGAACCCTGGTAAAATTTTCAGAGGAGATCGGATCATCAATTACTCCTTTATGGCCATAAGTGACATTCAGATAAGAATGAAGGTCCGCACCGGTTGTCCAATTCTGTGTGGGGAGCCGAGGCCATATAGTAATCAAGAGACGTTTTGTTTTAAAAAGGCTCGTGTCCCATGATCCCTGCGTAGAGAGAGCAATATACTCTGTTGAGAGAAATACACGATACACATAAGATTTCTCAGGGAGATGAAAGGAATGCTCAGATTCAAAAAAAAGAGTATCAACATCCGACAGAAGATTTGAAAAATCACTTGCGAGAGATTCTAATTCTGCTGTTCTGTGCCAATCGTTCGAAAATACTACCGCGAAGACCACCGTAAGGAGAATCACACTTGCCAGGAAAAGACCAATGGAAGACAACGACAATTGAATAACACCAACAGTGTCCTTACGACAGTGTAACAAAGGTTTTTCCCCCTAGTTTACATAATTCTAAGGTGATTGCATACGTTCCTTGGTAAAAGACTGCGATTTGGGTCATGGTGTTATCTGAGAACCGAGCATTTGAATGAAACGAACGGATGGTTCCATCGGTCATCACATAATAACCGACATTGCTTGAGTTTTCATCAAGTGCTGTGTTCACAGGTTCAAGAGTACCGGTTCGTGGGAGATGTCCAAAGACGATACATCGCAGGGTTGCTGGGAAGTTCACTTGTAGTATCACCGTAGAGCCTTCGTCTGCGTGCTCAAACATCGTTGAGGCTTCTCTTAGAATTTTTTGGACCTGCTGTTCTATCTGGTGAACTTGGCTTTCCGCGATGAGATTTTCAAGTGACAGACTTAATACCATAATGATTACAGTGACAATGACAAGTACAACAACAAGGCGAAGTGGTTGACTCAACGTAGCTAGGTTGTTTTTTGAAAATGTATCAGATGTAATAGATTTCATGATACCCCCCAGATTCAAGAAAAAGAATTAAATAGCCCAATAAATATTTATCGATTGTAATTTTGTCTGGGAGGTAATCGTGTGAAACCATGGAAAAAGAAAAGAAGGTTTGTTAGTAATGAACATGCTGTACTTGGGCTGCCGATGCGTCTAACAGTCTCATTGATCATAGGGACCATTGTTCTTATCTCTGTTCTCTCTTTTCTTTTTAATCCTTGTCTGATCCCTCAGCGGATAGTTGTGACCGTCACACCGATGATTACGATCCTACCTGGTGAATCTCCGGAAAACATCAGTTTTATCGTGCAGGTGAATGATACCAATTCTCATCCGCTCCAGGGTGCATCAATCATCATCAAAGGTTTAGGTGGGGCTGGCTCGGGATTCACTGATAAAGATGGCAAAGCAGTGATCCAACTACAAGTCAGCTTGGATGAAGGACTGTACGAGGGGTACCTTGATATTGCTGTAAAAGCGACATGCCATATTCCTTATGTGCACCAGGAAATAGTAAAAATCGTTAAAAGAACCAAGTAACAAGACTTTTGCACTTTTTTGATTTCTCCATAAAATTCAGATAGAAGAACAT
>CAZLDE010000298.1:0-1822 GCA_964558215.1 uncultured Thermoplasmatales archaeon | reverse complement strand
AAAAAATTAAAAAAATAGAAATTGCATTAAAAAAGAGTGAAGAACGACATCGGATTCTTTATGAAAGCTCCCGCGACGCTATTATGACTCTTGAACCACCAACCTGGGCATTCACCTCTGGAAACCCCGCGACAGTAAACATGTTCCGAGCAAAGAACGAAAAGGATTTCATTTCTTTTGGACCAGGGGATCTGTCTCCACCATATCAACCTGATGGACGTCCTTCTGCCGAGAAAGCTAAGGAGATGATTGAAAAAGCCATGCAGGAGGGATCGAATTTCTTCGAATGGACACATAAACGTATTGATGGCGAGGAATTCCCAGTAACAGTCCTTCTAACGAGAGTGGAAATTGCAGGCAGGCAATTCCTTCAAGCCACTGTCAGAGACATTTCAGAACAAAAACAGGTTGAAAAAGAACGTGAGGTAATATTACGATGGCAGGAAGGCGTCAACACCCTTCAACAGTCTCTTCTTATACCAGCGCCACTTGACGACAAACTCAAAACGATAACCGATAGTGTTGTCCGTCTCTTCGATGCTGATTTCTGCAGAATCTGGCTTACTCAGCCTGGAGACCTCTGTGAACAGGGATGTATTCATGCTGAGGTACATGAAGGACCTCACGTTTGTCGATACCGGGACCGATGCTTACGTTTGCGTGCAACCTCCGGTCGCTATACCCATACTGATGGCAAAATCCATCGTCGCGTTCCGTTTGGATGTTATAAGATTGGACGTGTAGCATCAGGGGAAGATCATAAATTCCTCACAAACGATGTCCAAAATGACTCCCGTGTTCATAACAACGATTGGGCACGTGAGCTAGGACTTGTATCATTTGCTGGATATCAGCTTCGTGTCCCCGATGGAGAAACAATAGGCGTTCTCGCTCTCTTTGCAAAACATCCTATACAATCAGCTGAAGATACGATACTAGATGGACTCAGTAGCACTGTTGCTCGTATCGTTCAACAATCTATAGCCGAGGACTCTTTGCGAGAATCAACAAGAAAAATTGAAGCGCAGAATATTCAACTGCAAAAACTCGATAAAATCAAATCAGATTTCCTGAACATCACGTCTCATGAACTCCGCACACCAATGTCAGCAATCAAAGGATACACTCAAATGGTTTTCAAACAGAAACTCGGTCAAATCACTGAAGAGCAACAGCAGGCACTCACTGTTGTCCTTCGAAATACAGACCGCTTAGACAACCTCATCCGAGATATACTCGATGTATCAAGACTGGAATCGGGAACCATGAAATTCGTTCCAGAAAAAACAAATCCAGGAAAAATGATCAAAGAAGCAATTGAGACCATGCAACCAACCGCAGAGCTTAAAAATATTAAAATTAGTACTGAGATAGAAAATGATGTCCCTGAAATGATGGTTGATCCTGAGCGTATCAAACAAGTAATCATCAACATCGTAAACAACGCGATAAAGTTCTCACCAAACGGCTCTATCATCAATGTTCGGACAAAAAGAGAAAAAGATACAGTTCTATTTGTAATTCAAGATTTTGGCCGAGGCATTCCAAAGGATAAACAGGAGAAGATTTTCGAAATATTTTATCAAGTTGACTCTGGGATGGATAGAAAATTCGGCGGCGCAGGTCTTGGACTTGCTATCAGTAGAGGCATTGTGCTTTCCCATGGTGGAAACATCTGGGTTGAAAGTGAACCTGATAAAGGTAGTACATTCCGGTTTGCTTTACCGATAACACCGGTTCAGGACCTGGAAGGAAAATTCAGAGACGGTATTTGTTTAGCTAGCTGTTTCTTCTTTTAATAAACCGAAAAATCCATGCAGCA
>CAZLDE010000297.1:0-1834 GCA_964558215.1 uncultured Thermoplasmatales archaeon | reverse complement strand
TTATAAAATCGTCTGTGAGATTTATTTTTTTTGCGTACTTATTTGTTGTTAATTTGAAATACGGAATGCCTTTTACTGATAACCAAACACCGCCGGTATCTTCAGTTAATTGAAACTTACCAGTATCTGTTGTAACACCACCTTTCAACACTATCTCAACGTTCTTGCCGCTATCAGTTGTTTTTTTCTTTTTTATAGGTCCTAAGATGACTGTCTTGGCATCTTCTGACTTTTCATCAGATCGGATAAAAGGAAATCCCGCTTCCATTACTTTGTGTTGTCCACCCACCCAAACAGTAAATTCTGGAAAGGATATATCTCTTTGTTCCATTTTTGTATATCCAAGCACAGAATAATACCGCATATATCGTTCTATCCGCTCTAATTTAAAATCTTTAGGAACAGTTAGATATCCTGACCATCCTTTTACAGTTATAGACGTCCCTCTTGTTTTAAGCGGATTTTTTTCGGCAGAAATAACGGTTACCAAAGGGCGTGCCAACTTCTTATCATCGACAATTGATTTTCGAGGTTCGTTTATTATAACTCTATAACAATTCTCACCGCCATCCCAAGTTACAATTTCAACTAGGTCCGCATTATATAATAATTTCGTGCCTAACCCCTTTGCACCAAATTCATCAGATTCAAATCCGGCTTGCTTTCCCTGAGCAGCATTTAAGAATTTATCAAGCCTTCCCGGTTTTTTTTCGCTTTTGGTATAATTCATTCCATGCCCATCATCAGTGACAGTAAATGCTAAACCTTTGTCCGACTCATATATTTTAATATCAACCTTTTTTGCTCCTACTTCTTTAGCAGAGGCATTAGAGAGTAATTCTCGGATTATATCTCGTTGATCTGTTATATTATTGAGGGGTTTGAATAACCCCCTCCGTACAAACCTCTAAATGCTTCTTCGCCATACCTGATATAACAGGAGTGATGATGGTGAGTTTTGACAGATTTATCATGAAGCAACACTATCAAAAAGTAAAGGGACTCGGGGATCGTTTAGAGCTGATGAAACAGCAGATTGATTGGCGACCATTTGTACCACTGGTAGATAGTGTTTTCCACGATAATGAAACGACCGGAGGTCGTCCACATACCGATGAACTGATTGTCGTGCGATCTATGTTGTTACAAGCATGGTATGGACTGTCTGACCCGGAGTTGGAGTTCCAATGCCATGACCGGTTAAGCTTTCGGAATTTTCTAGGATTCCCAGAAACAATCCCTGATTTCACCACGATATGGAAGATCAGGGACCGACTCAAAGAATCCGGTGTTGACAAAAAGATTTGGGATGAGCTGCAACGACAGCTCAACGTCAAAGGGTATCGGGTGAAGAAAGGGGTGATTCAAGATGCCAGTTTCATCGAAGCAGACCCTGGGAAGAAACGAGTCCAGCAGGAGAAACGGGCACGACGTAAAGGTGAACAAGTTGAATACACAGAGAAACAGTTACAACACATCGACAAAGACAGTGACTATAGTGTGAAACACGGGCAGATCCATTATGGATACAAATCACACATCAAGCTCGATGTCGATCACCATCTGATCCGTGACCTTGATGTGACACCTGCGAATCTGCACGACGGTGATGTCGACCTGGTTAAGGAGGGTGACCAGGCTGCCTATCGCGACAAAGGGTATTTCGGGAAACACCTTGAGGCTGCGGATGTGGTTGACAAGACAATGAAGCGAGGTGTCCGCGGTCGGAAATTGAACGGCGGGGAACAGAAACGGAACAAAACTATTGGTAGAATCCGAGCACCAGGTGAACGTCCCTTCAGTGTTATCAAGCGAGTGTTTCATGGTGATCGAA
>CAZLDE010000296.1:0-1852 GCA_964558215.1 uncultured Thermoplasmatales archaeon | reverse complement strand
TGGAACTGAATCATCTATCTCCTTTTTCAGGAGAAAGTAATTTCGGGAAAAGACAGAACTCATTTCTTTAAATAACATTAAAATACAACGAATTGCGTATCATCGAATAAATAAAAAAATCATTATCTCATGAAGACAAGGTTAAATCATGGAATCAACGTTGTTGAAAAAACTAGTTGATAAATCAATCACAACAGAACAACTCATAATGAAGGCCAAAAAAAACCCTGATCTACTCCCTGAAATTCTTGATGGAATCACATCTTCAAAACCAGCGATTCGTTATGGCTGCGGAAAAATACTGGTGGATGTCAGTCAGGATCAACCAGAGGTTCTTTACCCACATATGGATTTTTTCATCACTCTTTTAGACAGTAAATATCGGATTCTTACTTGGAACGCTATTGTCATCATCGCAAATCTCACAAAGGTCGATAGAGAGAAAAAATTTGATGAAATCTTCGAGAAATATTTTAGCTTAATTCAGAACGAGTATATGGTAACGGTTGCAAATGTTGTCGGTAATGCATGGAAAATCGCATTAGCAAAACCATATCTCACGACAAAGATAAAGGACATACTATTAACAGTTGAACACCTTTCAATAACACCTCATCTGAGCGAAGAATGTAAACGGGTAATCATTGAACATGCAATCAGATCATTTGATTTGTTTTTCCCTCAAATTGAAGAGAAAGAAAATGTCATTTTCTTTGTGAAAAAACAACTGAAAAGTAGTCGAAAGACATTACAATTGGTTTCTGAGGAGTTTCTTAGGAAGTGGAGCGGGAACGTCTAATCTGCATAAGAGCAGAGAGATTTCTTTCTAATAAGGGATAATATTCGTCAAGGTCAAGGTCCAGGAGTTTTGTTGCGAGTGCTTGTGGGATATCTTTCCTCGGGGTTTTTCGGAGGATTGTTGATATTTCCTCATCGGTAAACTCAATCAGGTGTTGATCTGGTGTGAGGTATTTCTTATTTTGAGGACACACATTTTGACATTGCATGCAACCGACAAGGGCATTGTGAGACTGCTTTGGTACCCAGGCTGGAAAGTCTCCTTTGTTTTCATTAAGATAGGTAAGACAATGATCCGCGTGGATGAGTATTCGCTTGTCAGGGATAGCATGTATAAGGCAAGCGTTTTTACAGAGATTGCATGTTTTACAGCTGTCCAATAATTGCTTTTCACACCAGTCATCGGTGGGAAATTCATAATCCGTATAAAATGCTTCTAGTCTGGTGAAGCTTCCCATTCCTTCTACATAGCAGAGGTTGTTCTTGCCGTATTTCCCCAGTCCGCTTCGTATGGCTAGTAATTTCATTGGGAGTATCGCTCGGTCTACAGAGTAGCCTTTTTTTCCCAAGACACTTGATATGATATCGTTGCAGCGAAATCGTATCTGGGAGTAGTGATATGTGGGTGGGTAAACAGTTTGGTATTGTGTTCCTTGATGGACAAATTTTACTAAACGTATTTTTTGTGGAATGGCGATGATGATTATTGAACGAGCATTTCGAAGTCTATCTGGAGGATAGAAAAGAAATGATCCATAATTTTGTTCGTAGAACTTTCTTTTTATCAGTCCCTTGGTCTGCCATGCGATGAGCTCGTGTTCTAAGTCCTTTACATGAGTTACCGAGACTGTTTTGAATTTTGCTGAAAGTTTTTTGAATTCTGATTGAAGCTCTCTGGTGATTGTCACAAACGTGTCACCCGACCAGCAAGAAGATATGTTTTGTTTCTTTAACAGAATTTGCTTGTTTTGTAGAGCACCTTGTGTGGCCTTTATAATCGATAGGGGAAAACTATAAATACTTTTCCCCTATCGATTATAAAGGCCACACAAGG
>CAZLDE010000295.1:0-1856 GCA_964558215.1 uncultured Thermoplasmatales archaeon | reverse complement strand
CCAGAAGGGACATATGTCCTGTCCTAACACAGAAAAAGATTATCTTTTCGAAAGAGTAATTTTTATTGCTTTTTCGTTGGGGCTTTGAATCTTTTGTAAGAATCCCTCCAGTGGCGACTGGAAACTTTTCCCCCATGGGGCGTATTATTAGTTGGGAAGAAAGGCTTTTAAACCAACAATACATGTATGAAATTATGATACAGTTGTATCAAAAAATCAAACAGTTAACAATCTTAAAACTTTTCATAGAGAATCCTCATAATAGCTATTATCTCCGTGAATCTGCCCGGCTCTTAAAAATGGATCCTATGACCGTGAAACGAGCACTCACCTTATTTGTCGCAGATGAAATATTACTGAAAAACGAGGAAAAAAATCAAATCCTCTACAAAGCAAATATAGATTCACTTGCCTTTCGCTATCTGAAAATATCTTACAACCTTTCATGGTTGCAGAAAAAAGGAGTGCCTGAATTTATTCAACACCATATGAACACGGTCACCTCCATTCTTCTGTTTGGAAGTTATGCCAAAGGCGAAAATGATGCGGAAAGTGACGTAGATATGCTTACTATTTCCCTTTCAAAAAATATACCGGTCGCTGAGCTTTCTAAATTACTTAAACGCGATGTAAACCTCATCAATTTTACACCAGCACAATGGTCACAACAATCAAAAACCAATAAAGCATTCTATCTCGACGTAATCCTTGATGGGATAGTAGTATATGGCACGAAACCGGTAGTTTGATGAAAGCGAGTGAATGTTTTCAGAAACGACACCTACGCAGAACAAAACCTGATCACCTCAAAGTAACAAAAGCTTTGGAAATGACTGAGGTAAAAAAGGCAAAGGGTGCAGGATCTCTTTGAGAACGACTTTTTTGAAGAATCCATTGTATCATCCTATACAAGTATGTTCCAAGCTGCTCGTGCGCTTTTGTTTCATTATGGAGTCATGGAAAAAAGTCATACCTGCGTCGTCGCATACCTCAGAGAACACTATTCATCAACGCTACGGCAGGATAAAATTAATTGGCTGGAATACGTATCGACTGGATGTCATGAATCATTGTATGGATTAGAAAAATTCAATATGGATGAACATGAAGCCGAAGACGCACTTGAGAAATCAGAAAAATTTTAGAATCGGTCTATAAAATTCTTGATCATTAAACAAAGAGAATCCAACAGATGCAAATCTTTATCAGCCCTAAAAAATTCACGTACATCATGGTATATTCAAATGGAAAAGTGGCAGGGGTGCTTTTTTTCGTTGCAGCAACTCAGTTTGTTTTAGGATTAATCGTATCGGAGGCACTGTATCCAGGCTATAGCATATCTAACAATTATATAAGTGATTTAGGCGTTGGACCATCCTCAATGGTTTTTAACGTGTCTATCTTCATTTTAGGATTGTTATCGCTTATTGGAACTTATTTTTTTCAACGCGCGTTCAACCTTAAGGCGGTAACCATTTCGCTAACCATAACAGCAGTAGCGGCAATGGGCGTTGGCATATTTACTGAGAATAGTGGACCGATGCACATGTTCGCTGCTTTTTTTGCATTCCTCTTCGGTGGATTATCAGCTATATTCTCATATCAGTTGATGAAACATCCGTTCTCCATTATAGGTATCCTACTGGGAGTAATGAGCCTGCTTGCGTTGATTCTTTTCATCGGAAATTTCTACTTGGAGCTGGGTGTCGGTGGAATGGAACGTATGATCGTGTATCCAATTCTTATCTGGATGATAGGATTTGGCGGTTTTCTGATTGCGTTTCCTGAAAAACCATGAATTTAGGGGAATAGAATTTTTGGATGAAATTTCACTCGGGTTTGGTGCCCCTCTCCAC
>CAZLDE010000294.1:0-1882 GCA_964558215.1 uncultured Thermoplasmatales archaeon | reverse complement strand
TTTTTGTATAACGGACGTAATAGATTACCTGCTTTTACACCATAGTCATAGGCAGAAGATGTGCCAAAATCAAAAATTTCCATATTATATTTATCACCATTATCATTTCTATTTCGGATTTTAATTTCTCCCCGACCGATATCTAAGAGTCGTAAGAAGGCTTCCTTTTCAATCCACAATGCTGAGATGTGATTATTTTCTGTTGATATTTCGTTTTCTGAGTTTTTTGTTGTAATAAATGAAAGATCATTGACTTGTGTTGATTTCGTAGATTGATACCCCACCACATTACTCAGAGAACCCATTAAAAGAAGAATCATCACACTGAGACTTACCAGTATTAGAGGTTTTTTCTCCACTCTCTTTTTCCCCCTTAATCAATATTTTATAATGCTGTCCTCGTATAAAAAGAATCTCTTACTAACAGGATGGAATTCCTCTTGTAGACAGTACTGTCATATCTGCCTCAAAGAACCCCTAATAGTGAAAACTTATAAACATCCTTAAACATCGATAAATAAATGATATAGATACCTTTTTAATCGATGGTTTCTGCGCTGATGTACCGAAGTGACAATGGAAGACCTTGTTTTAAGAAAGGAGAAACGAACGGTATTCGAAAAGTTCAGTCTCCTCAAAGAGGTTAGGAACCCTCTCTCGGATTTTCTCAGGAAGTAAGAGTCGATGGGGATGCTGCATTTCGTTCAATTCACCAGACGGGTCCCAGCCTTGTTGATGGATGGTGTTGTTCAGGTCGACCTCCGGAAGCAGAAGACAGGAGGCATACAGGTCACCTGCGTAGACCGTGTTCTTGGCAATAGCATAGGTCGTGTTCTTGTAGATGCCATCAGCGGTGTTCGGATTGTTCAGGAAGCGAGGGTAGTTGGATGACGAGACAGCGATACGGATCTGATGACCGGTGTTCCAGATATACGATGTACTCCAGAGATCAACCTCGACTTCGTAGATCGTCCCTGGGCTCATCAGTTCCCAGTGGTCATATCCGTTCCTATTTCTCATCCGCAGAATACCATCGGTAATCAGCATCGATCGTCCATCGGGGTACACATCCGTGAGTTTGACGGTAAAGTCAGTATCAGGACAATCAGAAGAGACATACAAACGTGCTTTCACCGGACCGGTCGCCTCATAGGGTTCCGTAAGGATTGGGCTGGTGAAGACTAAAACATCAGATCGGTTCTCCACAGCTCGTTGGTCATAGGGCCCGGCAGGAAGATTCAGATTCCCGCCTCCCTCTGTGGGAACCGGGTCGGTTGGATCATAGCGATAGCTGAACGGGGTTGTCTCGGTTGGATTTGTGGTTTGCAGGCTCCCATCAGCATGGAGGTACCATGCTTGTTCGTTTGATGGGAGCGGCCAATCATCGGCATTCCGCCATTCGTTCCCAGGAGCAGTCGCATTATCAACATCACCCATCACGTAATACGTAACCGGATGCCAGGCATCAAAATCAGTAGGAACATCCATGGTGTACTGATCAACCATCTTCCAGAACAATGCCTGGGAGAACGTATCAACAGAGTTCTTCGGATACGTCAGCTGACCCTGTGTCATCCCTCCTGCTCCACCATGGGTCCATGGACCCAGGATGAGCTTGGATTTCCCAACCGCTCCTGGTCCACCAAGATGCTGATACCCAAGAAAGCCCTCGATGGTCCCCTGGGTGAAGATATCGTACCATCCACCGATATGAATCGCTGGGACATTGACATCCTGCCAGTTATCATCCAGGCTGACATTCGTCCAATACTCCAGGGTGTAGTTCTCATGAGTCCACAGCTCAGGCAGGATATAGGTGCTTCCTTGCCCCTGTAACCATCCCTCCACCATGCTTTTCCGAAACTGTCCGCCTGGGTACATC
>CAZLDE010000293.1:0-1898 GCA_964558215.1 uncultured Thermoplasmatales archaeon | reverse complement strand
AGGGTAAACAGCATGATACCAAATATACTTTTTTTCATTTGATTTTCCTCCGAATCATAGAAAAATAACTGACATGAAATATATAAAATTTATCTTTGGGTTTTTTACAACAAATGTAACAGTAATTAATACAAAAGAAAAATGAACACACAAATGAAACAAAAAAATACTAGCTATCAACAGGTGGAAAAATTCAATGATCTGTCGCTAAAAGATCACTACGGGTTTGTTGGGAAGTTTAAGGAAACGTTTCCTCTTTTTACAAGCCACTCATAGATCTTCGGATAGACTTCCTCTCGAGCATACAACCCGAGGTTCAAGTCAAGATGCCCATAATCCGCATGATATCCCGCCTCCTTGGAGAATTCTAGATACGTCACATCAATGCTACCCACATGGTCTTTGACATAGTGCATTTCGGTCTTAGGGGCCATCTTATCTGAACCCCCTGCGATGACCAGGAGGGGAGCAATGAACCGATAGAGGTTCTCCGTATAACTATAAGGCGTGAACAGTTTTTTCATCCCCGGAATCCTCCCAAAGATATCATACATCCAGGGGTATCGTGGATACCGACAAAACGTCATATGTTTAAAAAACAAGGAGAACTGAGAAAGCACCTTTGAGGAAAGCACGTCAGATAGTCCCACCCGCAGATACGTCTGCAGGACATCCGGGTCGACATTCTCCAGGTTCACCCCTAATCCCCTGAAATGATTAGCTATCTCACCTGATTTCTCCACAAGCTCCATGAGGCGGATCGGTATTGACACGTTCCGGGGGGTAATCCTGGTGATGAACTCAAGAAATACACTGCTCTTACCAAACACCACCGGAGAACCGATCGTGACCACACCCTTGAGGTTTTTCTGACCCTGCTTTGTCTGGCCATATGCATAAGCAATCATCCCTCCCATACTCTTTCCAACCCAGAACACCGGAGGCGCACCCAGTTCCCGGTCCAGGTAACTTTGCTGCACCCGTTGGATGATTGCGGGGACATCCTTGTCGATATAATCATCCACACACCAATGGAAACGCTCTGGGTTCTCCCGAGGGTCAAAGAAGGATACTCCAGCGCCCCTGAGCTCTGGGACCCAGACATCAAAGACCGGTCCATCATCAGATCGTTGTTGTGATAGAAACGCAGCAAGACTGTACTGTAACCAATCCTTTGAGCCTGGCTGGCCAAAATCACAGCTGTTCTTGTTCGCAGCTAGACCATGACATAAGATGACGGGAAACCGACCGACGGCCTGCCCGCTCGGATGATAATGAAAAATCCGAAGGTTCCACCTATCGGTCGTCCGTGCAAAAACAGTCTCCTGATGAATCTGCATCTGTCCCATGATTTCCCTAGAACAGATCATCGTTGAAAAACTCTCCTTAATTTTAAAAAAAAAATGGGTTACCCGGATGAAAAGAAAAAAAAAGATAAAAGGTCTTATCAGCGTTTGTCGTCGCAACGGAAACAATAGTACCGTTCGAAATCATAACTGACTGTTTTTTCGTCTTGAGCAAACGTCTTTCCACAACCAGCGCAATTCAACGCAGGTCGTTTCTGACTCTCTTTTGATTTATGTTGCATCTCCCTCGCCATCCATACTGGTTCTCGGTTGAAGTTCAGCATGTATGGACATCCCGTATATATTCCTTTTCATTGTGATGGTACGACAAAAAACCACCATGATTGCCAGAAGAAAAAAAACAACTTCTCAGCATAAAAGGGAGGGTCTGGGCTACAAGTCTGGGAGGAAAGAATGCAAAAAAAGACATTCTAAGAGCCCAAACCCAGATATTAATATAAAAATCAGATAAATAAATCTATCCCTATCATTCAAGTATGGAAAAAATCCTTTTTACAACACTGCCACATTCTATACAGTGAATTCTCTTAC
>CAZLDE010000292.1:0-1928 GCA_964558215.1 uncultured Thermoplasmatales archaeon | reverse complement strand
GTCGGAAGGACGACAAGAGTACTGGCGTTCGCTGCAGATTTCGCTATGTTATATTGATATTCACGTCGTTCGACAGAATTTTGTTTGATAAAGTCATATTCGAGATACACAAAATTGACATGGAATTTGAGTTTTTGTATCTTTGGGGAAAAAATAGTATGATGACCACTCAGCTCGCCCATTTTTCAGCATGTTGCAGCACTTAGTGTGAGATAGTGTGTCATCATTGTGGCCACTTGTTCTCATGGTATATGATTTTTTAATTGTTTCTACCGTGATTTACACTCTATTTTTCCAAATGTTTAAATGAGTTAAGGTGATTCTTTGTTCTGGTGGTATGGAGTTTCTTTCCCTTTCAATTCCTTTATGGGCGGTTTTCCTTGTATTTGTCATCGTTCTACTCCTTGTCTGGCAGTTCATCCGGTTCACGTTACGTGTGTTGTTATTTTTTTTATTATTCTTTGTTCTCGTCATCGCGTTGGATTTCATCGGTGTCTTTAGTTGGATTCAACAGAACGTCATCTCCCGGTTTCTTTAAAAAAAAATCTTTCTCTTTTATTATAGCGATGGTTTTGAAAGCATCTGATACAACCTATTGCTGAATTCCCCGATTTGCTCGGGAGTAAGTTGTTCTACCCGCTGGTCCAGGTACGGGAGTTGTTGAAAATCACCATAGTATGCTTTGATGGTGGAACGTATCTTTTTTCGTCTATGCGTAAATAGTTGTTTTGTCAACTCAAAGAAAAACGATTCGTCATCAACCGGGAACCTTGGTTTTTTATAAGGGATGAGTTCAACAATGGAGGACTCTATTTCAGGGGGTGGGGAAAAGCAGTTCTTGGGGACGTCTTCTAATAGACGACATCGTGCTTTATAGGAGACGCCCACCGTCAGACGTGAATAGTGTTTTGTCCCTGGGGCTGCGACGAGACGCTCTGCGAAATCCTTCTGATAAATCAGCACTGCTTTTGAAAAGGAGCAAGAAAGAAATTTAAAGGTGATCGGGGATGAGATTTGATAAGGGAGGTTTGAGACGATCTTGGTGAATCGTGGTAATGCTTGAAAATCAAGTTGCACCGCGTCTCCTTGAACAAGGGTGACATTCTCAGGAAGCGTTGTCTGGAGCTGCTTGAAGAGCCGCTGGTCGATCTCAATGGCGATGACCTGTTTTGCTTTTTGGGCTAAGAGCCTCGTGATGATTCCTTTCCCCGGCCCGATCTCAAGAACCACATCGTTTTTTGTGATCTGTGCATAGGCGACCTCCCGGGTCGCAACAGAGAGATTATTGAGAAAATGCTGTCCGTACCGTTGTCGTACCATTCTCTCAGTATTGATGGTCCCGGGACATGGGCAGACGGGTGAAGATACGGTACTTCTGGTTCGGATCGCTTAATTCCAGTTCGATCCGCTTGGAGATGAGTTTATCAGGGGACCTCAGGAAATCGATGCGTTCCTGCATCTCCTTAAACGTGGTAAAGGGTTTTTTCTTGCGTTCATCAAGGATTTCCAGCATCATTTTTTTCCCAAGACCAGGTAACAGCTCAAGGACATGGAACCGTGTTGAAATCGCAGCTGCTTCGTTGAAGAATTTAACGTATCGTTCCTCGTTGTTATGCACGATATCAAGCAAGACATAGGGAAGCTCCCCATGGGCCGTAGAGGTGAGATCCTCAAAATTAATACGACCCTTTATTTTCTCAATCTTGGTTCGGAGTGCCGGGTCTTTTCCGACGTAGATGCGTTCCCCGGTCGTGAATGTCGCGTCTCTTTTTGGTATCAATTCAAGGAACGTATATTGATTTTCCCCAATGCCGTACACGACTGGATTTCGTTTAAACGCAGGCTGGTCCCCGCGTCCTTTTGCCAAATAATCCAGGACATAGACATAATCTTCCACGTTTTCCTACCCCCACCACTATTCCACAGAG
>CAZLDE010000291.1:0-1949 GCA_964558215.1 uncultured Thermoplasmatales archaeon | reverse complement strand
ATTGCCAATGGTGACGTCACCTCCTATTCCGATGGTTTGTCGTTGCTGCAAAAAACCAGCTGTGACCTGGTGATGATCGGCAGACAGGCTCAACACTGCCCCTGGGTGTTTACGGACAAACCAGTGGATATCAAGCAACAGATCCTGCGGTTCATCGAGTTGTATGAACTGTATGAGAACAGACAAGAACCTGTCGAGGTTGCTGACCATGTGTTCTGGATGCTGCGGGATTTCAAAACTAGCGAGGATACCAAGAAAGTGCATTTGATTTCGACCATCCCTCGGATCAAACGTTATGTGAACCGGTTATCCTCCGGAGAGGAGATACAGGATTCCAACAATGACAAGCTGATGCAGTAGGTAGATAACCAGGGAATGTCGCCCAAGGAAACACAGCAACCTAACTCCGATGAACCTGGGCGCTTCTTTTAACGTAAAAATACGAATGTTGTTCTTGTAGAGAGTGTTTCCGAGAAAGATCCCTATGAGGACGACGCCGAACCAGGGCAGCAACGGGAAATAATCAAGGGTGTAGAACGATGAAGGCACAAACCCAAGCCACAGCAGCCAGGGGAAATCAACTGGTCCTGAAAACCGAAGGACAACCCCTATGATAATGCAGCATAGTCCGACCAGGAGAGCAGGGCGGTGAAGGTTGAGGAACGGGTACGCTAGCAGAATCGACAGGCCAATGCAATGCAGGACTCCGAAGATGATGTAGCCATCATGAGGATACACCCAGGTCACCAGGGTGATGAGCAAGCCAAGACCAAAGATCCGTGTTCCTCGTTTGAGATATTTTATCTGTAGCTGGGTCTTTGTCAACGTGTTTTTGACCTGGTTGTAGCTGAGGGTAAGGGATAGTCCGACCAAAAGGAGGAAGAGGGTCCCGACAGGGTACAGAAAGACCAGAACGGGAGGTGAGTTTAAATCAGTGGAGGTGAAGCCGAAGTAGTTCAGGTCAAAGAGCACATGGTAGGTGATCATCATCAGGATGGCGATGCCTCGAAGTGCATCGATTTCCCAGAATCGTTGTTTTCTGTCTGTGTTCACAAGCATGTGTCAACATGTTGCTTCTTAAAAACCATATGTTAAGAGAGAAAAAAAAAGAAAGTAGCGGGGAATGGATTTGAACCATTGGTCTACGGGTTATGGGCCCGTCGGGATTTCCTGACTACCCCACCCTTATAGGCATCATCCCATCACAATGAGATAGGTGCTCGCTATGGGAGGCAGTCTTCACCGCCATATATATGAAATATCTTTCGGGAATACTGTTGCTTATACTTAAACCTAACACCTAGATTCATCCTAGCGGGGCGAGGAAACGATAACTTTTAATACTGCAACAGAGCAATATAATAGGAGGAGAGATAATGGAAAAGAATCTTGACTCATGTTTGATCACCAGACATTCGCAGTTCCCCACCGTGTGCATCTCCTGCGACAAACAGATTCTTCCCAATGACCTCCATTATGTCGAACAAGGAAAAACCGAGCATATCCATTCCCTGATCGCACGGAAATACTGCCAGGATTGTTACAAGAAATATGGTGAGCAAGTACTCCTGAAGGGTGAAAAAAAGTAAGACAGACCTGAGAGGAATATGGGTACAAAAACCTTTTTGATTACCTTATGGTATTAGCGTCCGCTAGAATTGCAGGGGTACCCGAGCTTGGTCCAAGGGGCAGGGCTTAGGAGTGCAGAGTGCACGAAGAGACCCTGTTGCGCAGGCACTCGAGCGTTCAAATCGCTCCCCCTGCACTTCTTATATCAGAAGAGGAAAGGATGCTTCTATGAAGGTCATCGCGTTCACCGGAATGCCTGCATCAGGGAAATCTGAGGCGGTGCAGATCGCCAAAGACAAAGGCATACCTGTCATCCGTATGGGTGATCTGGTCTGGGAGGAGACCAGACGCCAAGGCAGACCACTTGATGATAAGAATGT
>CAZLDE010000290.1:0-1950 GCA_964558215.1 uncultured Thermoplasmatales archaeon | reverse complement strand
GGATATGAGTGTGTTGGGACATCATATCGGTGGTGACGAGAAGGTAGCGGTTTCCTAGGTCTATTGCAGCGCAATCATCTCCGATTCCAAGGGTATTTTTTCCTTTGCTAAGAATTGATTCGATGCGCCGAATCGCTGCACGCTCACCGATATCTGCTAGTCGTCTCACAAGTATGACAACCCTCTTCTCATAAAAAAGTTTATCACAACCAGCTTGTTTCGTGATACAGGGAAAACAGAGGCGATCCTTCTTGAAGAAAATGACGTATAAGAACAGTGGCGTTGACATCGAAGAAAAAGAAGAAGCTATCAAACAGCTGTTGTCAAGTATCCTTACCAAACGGAAAGGCTCTCTTGGCAAACCCATGGGTGGTCATTATGCGGGGCTTATCGAGTTTGGGGAGTATGCCTTGGTGCTTTGCACAGATGGGGTGGGCACAAAGGTTCGGATAGCTGAGGCGCTGAAGAAATATGATACAATCGGCATCGACTGTATCGCGATGAACGTCAATGACGCACTCTGTGTCGGTGCTGAGCCTCTGGCGTTTGTCGATTACCTGGCCATGGAGGACCCTAACCCCAAGATCACTAGAGAGATCGGCAAGGGTCTGGAGAAAGGAGCCAAACTGTCCAATATCTCGATCGTTGGGGGGGAGACTGCGGATCTTCCAGAGCTTATCAACGGGTTTGATCTTGCGGGGACCTGCCTTGCGTATGTAAAGAAGAACCGCATCATTCTGGGGGACAAGATCCACCCTGGTGATGCGATCATCGGTCTGTCCAGCAGCGGTATTCATTCGAACGGCTACACCCTCGCCAGACGGGTAGTCGAGGAAACAGAGTTCTCCTACACGGATGAGTTCCCAGACGGGTTGTACCCAAGGAAAACCATCGGTGAGGTCATGCTGACGCCAACCAGGATTTATGTAAAAGAGATCCTTGAGTTGTTCAAGAAAATCGATGTCCATGGGCTTGCCCATATCACCGGCAGCGGGTTGTGGAACATCCCACGGTTGAAGGAAAAAGTAAAATACACTCTCGAGGAGCCCTTGGAGCCACAACCGATCTTCACGTTCCTGCAGGAGTACGGGAACATCGAAGTCTATGAGATGTACCAGATCTTCAACATGGGAATGGGCTTTGCCATCATTGTCGAGGAAGACGATGCCGCAGAGACCATAAAAATCCTTGAGAACTACTCAGATGCGACAGTGAAACATATTGGGACGGTGTCAAAGGGGACCGGGGTCGAGGTGCCAAATCTTAAGTTATGGTACCGTTAACCGGATTCATTGTGAATTCCTATGAGAATTGGAACTGTGGAGATACCGAACCGTTTTGTGCTTGCACCCTTAGCCGGCATCAGCTGTACCGCTTTCCGGATGCTGTGTAAGGAGAATGGTGCAGGGTTAATCTACACACAGATGATTGATGCGCATCTCATCAGCAGCAAGAAACCTGATGAGGTAGAACGATTCTTGAACATTCAGGACATGGAACGACCGGTGACCGTACAGCTCATCGGCAGTCAAAAAGACATTCTTGTCAAGGCGACAAAAGCCGTCGAACCGTTCGCTGACATCATCGACCTGAACGTTGGATGCATTGAAGAGGATTATCTGCAGAAAGGATGTGGTGCTGCCCTGTTACAGGACCTTCCGAAACTCGAAGGTCTTCTCACTGCAATGGTGGAGTCAACCGAAAAACCGGTGACGGTGAAGATACGCATCGGATGGGACAACCAGCATATCAATGGGGTGACCGTTGGTCAGCTAGCTGAACAGGCGGGGGTCGCAGCAGTGTGTGTCCATGGTCGGACCGCAGACCAAGGGTACGCTGGCAAGGTCAACTGGACGATCATGAAGCAGATCAAACAAAAACTCAACATCCCGGTGATTGCCAATGGTGACGTCACCTCCTATTCCGATGGTTTGTCGTTGCTGCAAAAAA
>CAZLDE010000289.1:0-1953 GCA_964558215.1 uncultured Thermoplasmatales archaeon | reverse complement strand
AAATCGTTCAATGGATGAGTGGTAGTGGTGAAAAGGTCTATTTGGCGAAGTTAAGCATCAACCAGTCATCGCCGGTGTTTTATTTCTTTACATATGTCTGTAAAGCAATACAATATTCTTTTTCATTTTCCGTGGTAAATTATGGGTTTACTGAGTTGCAGATATCATGTGGTAAACCAGGGAAACGAAAAAAAAAAAGGAATCGAGAAGGGATGCTGTTCTCTATTAATTTGTATTTTTTCTTTTTAAGTATAATAAAAGACAGAGACCTAGGCTCAGCAGAACAAGAATGGTGTCAAAACCTGGGGTGCTTTCTGAGGTGCTTTGAACTGAGATTGTGGTTGAATATGAACCAACGCTGCCTAAATCATCTTTAACGTCTAAGGTCACAACGAAAGGACCGGCAGATGAAAAGGAGTTGGTAACAAATGCTTCAGTGGACCAATTTGTGTCATATATCCCATCGCTATCAAAATCCCAACGGTACTCGGTTATGAATCCATCAGTGTCATTGCTTAGTGTTGCATCAAAAAGGATTCCTTGGTTGACCGGAACGGTCGAAGGAACAGTAAACATAGCGTAAGGCGGGGTGTTTATAAAAATTTCACTTTGTATGGTTGCTGTGGTATTTGCCATGCTGCTCCGGCCGTCATCATCAACCACGGTGAGAGTCACCATGTACACCCCAGGGTCTGTGTAGGTATGTTTCGGTGTCATATCAAGAATTTGACTGCTTCCATCACCAAAATTCCATCGATAAAAGATAATAGTCCCGTCAGGATCTGTACTTTGTGAACCGTCGAAGGTGATTGATTGATTCAATTTCACAAGATAGGGGCCTCCGGGGTTTGCTACTGGTTTTTGGTTCTCAGGGGGTCGTTGTTTTGTGGTAAAAAACCAAATATCAGATTGGTTTTGTTGTAAACTGTCGTTTGCGATAACATACCAGGCATAGGTCGTGTCAAAGGGTAAATTGAAACTACATGAGGCATTCGTACCATTAACTACATTGCGGACGTACCCTATTTTTTCATCATTGACTGCATTGTAGAAGGAGACAAGCGAGATAACACTACTGTCCATATCGATTATTTTGACGTTTAATATAACTTTCAATCCAACGTTTTCTTGGTCATCAACTGGTGATGGATTAGAAGGTTTTTCCGGTGGTTTTAAAAAGATACCAAGAGGATAGTTATCTTTCCCTCCTGTGCTGATAGAATAGGGAGCATCGCCGATTCCATCTAGGTCTCTGTCAACATAATTGTAATCATCCCAATAGTTGCCCGTTGTACCATGATCCCATTTGTTGCTTCCTTTTTCTCTAGCATTTACCTTGTTGTTTTTGAAGTGATTGAGATAAATGAGATTATTGCTACTTCCCTGAACGGTTGACAAAGCGATGGAGGTGTGGTTTTCAAAGGTGTTACTGCGTATTTGGGATCCTGTTTTTTGGACACTTAATCCAACTTGCCCGTAATTGAAAATATTATCACTGATGATACAATCATAGGAATCTGATGTAACACCAGTGACAGAATTATTCGTAAATGAATTCCCTTGAATCCTATCATTTGTATCACCAGTGATATAAATACCGTGGAATATGTTTTTTCTAAAGGTGTTCTCCGTCATATTCATATTAGAAGAGTCCTTTGCATAAATCCCATAATTATTCATTGTGAAATAATTATCATAGAGTATGTTTTTCCTTGATGAGCGAAGATTTATACCTGCGTCACTCGAATTTGAAATATTGTTATTTGAAAAAACATTATTATTCGATTCCAGCCCGTAAATGCCTTTTGTATCATTTATGATATTTCCACTTATGGTATTATCATCAGACGAATCTAGATAAACCCCCCAGTAACTGCATTGAGAGATATTGTTCTTCTGCAAAACAACATTATTTGATGTCACCCGAATAAGCGCCCCTGATTGAGACGTGAT
>CAZLDE010000288.1:0-1963 GCA_964558215.1 uncultured Thermoplasmatales archaeon | reverse complement strand
GTTATATTCCTCCTTATATTTTTATTTTTTTTCCCATTTACACAGGGTATCTGTAATGTAGAACGTCCCTCTGTGTGTTCCGGACCGGTTATCCTGAATAAATCAGTGACACCAACGAAGGTTCAACCAGGTGAGACAATGACGGTTTCCGTTTTTGTCACCGATACTGAAGGCATTGTTCATGTTCAGGGGGATTTTTCTCATGAACAGGGGTTTGATTCTGTCAATCTTTCTTTGACTTCCGGGTCTGTGTATCGAGGTTTATGGGTGGGAACATGGATTGTTCATGATACCGTCTACAAAGAATATGGGACAACAATCACAGCGTATTCAACATCAGGTTTATTTACGTCAGCAAATGTGAGTTGGTCGGATCCTCCTGAACCTTGGTGGGATACAAGATATAGATACCGGAGGCAAATAAATTTCACAGAACCACTGGGTTTATCGCGCACAAACACCCATGTAATTTTTTCTGTTGACCTTCAACAAAATCGATTGATAGATGAAAATGGTTCTGCTTTAGTGTGTAATGATGTACAAATCCCCTTTGATGGTTATGCGACAACAACAGAGAATGGATGGGTGACAAGACTCGAAGGGCTTGCAGAAATCAGCATTTCCTCCGGTGAAACCAAAACATGCTACCTGTATTATGATTCTGTTCGTTCCGCCCTGGAGGTACTCCCTTCTTCGAATGGATGGAGTTATGTGGGGGCAAATGGATATCCTGGACAGAATTATGTCGATTTAGCACCGGGAGATGTGGATTGCAGTGGCGAAGACACAGACGGTGAATTCCTGGATATCTGCGGAGCAGCAGACAATATCAAATTAAACGAATGGTGTTATTTTAAATCACCACACACAGGGAATGTCTACTTTAAAACCGGCAGCGATGACGGATCGGGGTTATGGTTAAACGATGTACTTATTGTAAGTGATAATAACGGTGGTCATGGTGTCCAATGGAGGGATTCACCCGCACAAAGCCTGATAAATGGGAGGTATTACGCTATTGAAATCGACTGGGCAGAAAACACTGGAGGCCAAGCGTTATATAACAGATATGATACCTCACCAGGTGACAACAGTAATGGGAAAGTCATTAACACTGAAGCATATCATTTTTATGGTGATGAGTGGAAAATCGTTACAACTATAAACACCTTGGAAGAGGTCGCTATACCCGCTCAGCCGGTACTCAGCCAACCTTTACACATGATGTCGATAAACGATAAGACCCCGTCCTTCCAATGGGCCGTTGGAGAGAACACTGAAAAGGTTACTCTCTTAATTGATAACGAAATCGATCTTTCTGATGGTGATGAATGGATAAATGTCTCTCTTGATTCCTCCGTCGATAACTATACTATCCCTGGGGGAAATGCCTTAATCGAAGGCAAATGGTATTGGCAGGTCATCGCGAACAACACGCATCAAAAGAATTTCTCAGAAAAGCGCGAATTCATCGTTGATTTCACACCCCCATTGCCGGTCAATCTCAGCCTGCCACTGGATGATGCGAAGACCAGCAATAACCAGGTAACATTCCAGTGGAATGCAACAGGCGATGATACGACGAATACTTCCTTTGTGTCAGACATCGTATGCTATCAACTCCAGGTTGATGATACCGGTGACTTTTCAAGTCCAGTGATAAATCAAAACACGACCGACAACCAAACCCTCAGCATGACAACACGAATAGCAGGTCGTCTCTTTTGGCGTGTTCGTGCATGGGATACTGCAGGAAACGCCGGGGTTTTTTCAGAGATACGCTCCCTGACAATCTTTAACTGTTCCATAACAACCAGCATGGATTCACTTCAAATACTCCGAGGAACTACTGCAAGCACGTCTCTTGCAATAAACAAAATTTTTGGTGATCCTGAAACGGTGAATCTATCATATGATTGGCAAGGACTAGAGCCCAACGGGGTAACTGTAGAAATGACTGTTA
>CAZLDE010000287.1:0-1984 GCA_964558215.1 uncultured Thermoplasmatales archaeon | reverse complement strand
GGTTATTAGGGGTGTTTACTCTCTTGGTTTGTTGTAATGTGACAATGTCAAGTTAGTCATTTGACCAAAATTCTCTGCATAACATTTAATATTCTTCTTAATCCTGCTCTCTGCATGGGGAAATTATGAAGTTATGGCACCAATGGGGGTAAAACGATAAGAATTTTTAGCGGCTCTGAATTGAATCATGGGAAAATGTTTGTCCTTGTTAAGACAAATAGAAAATCTTTTGAATTGAGGTGTTTCCCATTCCTCCTCCTTCTCCTTATCAGTTGGGATATTAACCTTAAATATCCAAACCTGAGTTATACTTTATTCAGACCGCTTTCGCTTCCTTAACAAATCAAAATATCGTCTTGCCCCTCGGTGCTGTAATAACGAACGGGAAATTATATATGCAGGCAGTGCACTACGTTTTCCAGAGGAAAAGGATCTATGAAACTAAGTATACTCTTCGTTTTAGGTCTTTTATGTTCAAGCAGTGTTACTGCGATTACCTTGATTGAGGCTGAAGGGACGCAGAGATATTCCATGTCTTTTTCTTTTTCCGAACCAAGTTTTATAGACAATGAAACGACCCTGCAGGTTCTAATGAAGGGTGCGCCAGCTTGCTTATATCAATCAGGTCAGCCAGTTCTCCCGATGGCGACAACAACCATCCAACTACCATTCGGGTCTACAATCAAGGATGTAACCATTTCTTTTGATGCGGTGAAAACAAAAGAGGTAGACAAGAGAATTACTCTAGCCTCGGCCCCTAGTGCCCAAAGCGTTTCCGGGGAAACATCAAAAGCACCAATCAGCCAGATAGACTCGCCTGATATCGACTGCTATCCATCTGATTGGATCGCGTATTTTACTGGTGGTGGATTAAACGAGCAAGGTACACATGTGACGTTTCTCACCCTGAGGGTTTTTCCTGTGCGGTACAACATAGAAGACGATAGCGTCCTTTATCTTGATTCCTGTGACGTCAGTATTACCTACGTCAAGCCAGCACAGTATCCATTTGCCAGTGAAGTGACCAATGATCTTATCATCATCTGCCCTATCCAGTTTCTTCTTCCGCTGCAACGACTCGCTGAGCATAAAAACAGCCTCGGTATTCGGACAGAAATTATAACAACAGGCGAGATTTACCGGACATACCCAGGATATGACCGACCTGAGCAAATCAAATACTTTATAAAAGATACTATGGAGCGTTTTGGTACCACCTATGTGTTGCTTGTCGGTGGATTGAAATCCCATCTCTTTGGGAAACCAAGGGATAATCTCAATACAGGAACACGGGATTGGCATCTTCCCGTGCGATATTCGAATCTCTGGGATGATGATATCTTTTATGACCCAGGGTTCATCAGCGATCTCTACTATGCAGACATCTACGATGGGCAGGGGGGATTTTGTAACTGGGATTCCTTTGACGATGGTATATACGGCGGATGGTCACATTCTTCATCTTTAGGTCCTCCTGAAGATCCTATCGATCAGATTGATTTTTATCCAGATATCTATCTTGGTAGACTGCCCTGCAGGAATCTTGTTGAGGTCTATACAGTGGTCAATAAGATCATCAAGTATGAAACAGAATCAGCAGGTTCCTCTTGGTTTAAGCGAATGGTCGTGGTCGGAGGAGATCCTTACGATGATCAAGGTACGGATTACCCAGAAGGGGAGCTGATCGGCGAAAAAGTCTTGTCCTATATGACAGGATTCGAGCAACAGAAATTGTTCGCGTCTCATAAATATACAAACCCTGAACTCACTCCGACAACCCAGAACATCGTTAGAGAGATCAACCAGGGATGCGGTTTTTTGTTCTTTGATGGTCATGGAGGCCCATACTGGTGGAATACCTTCTGGCTAGGTGAATTCGAAACAATGATTGAAGATGGAGGGATCTCGGTACCACAATTCCATCAATTGAAGAATGAAATACCTATGAAAATACTTCTCAGACCTAATTATCGTTGTGGTACTT
>CAZLDE010000286.1:0-1996 GCA_964558215.1 uncultured Thermoplasmatales archaeon | reverse complement strand
CAGTACTGTTCTTTCTACTGATGAGCTGCCTGGTGTCAGTCAGACACTGGTGCTTACTTCGAATACAACCATCGTTATCAACGAAACCGATACAACCGTTATCTCCGGGTTAAAAATACTGGGTGAATCAACCGCTCCAATTACCGTCAACATCACGGTTGATGGTGAATTGAATCTCACTGGTGTCGTAAACTGCACCTATGCGACACTCTCAGTGATAAACACAGGGATGCTTCGCATGGATCTGGTTATGGTTCACATCATAGGGAACTCGACCGTCTCATTCTCAAACCAAGGGAACTGGACACTTTCGGATGTGAACATGCAGGTCTATGGCGGGCTATTGTATCTGGCGAACTATGGGACGATGATAGGACAAAATCTCTATTTCAAAGACCAGTATGATGGCACCTTCATTCACAACGAAGGCGAGGCGAAACTTCAGGATATCGTCCTGGTCGCTAACGGGGCGATGGGTGCATTACATCTCACCAACCAGGGGACGATGACGCTTATTCGTACGTACTGGGACGTCAACTACGGGGGAACCATTGATCTGAACTCATTGTTTGGTGAGTTATCAGTCAGTAACGGCAGCATCGATGTCTCAGGGGCATCCCATGGGCAAGACTCCACGGTTAATATCGTCGATGGCAACACCACCTGGGATCATTGTACGTTTGTTGTGACCAGTGGGACGATGAGCTATGCTGCCTCTGGAGCAGTACGCATGCCGAATTGTACGATTCATACGCGATTGAATGGGAGCTTTCTGATGTCGAACAGCGGCATACTTGTTTATTCAGATGGCTTGATGGAGGGTACTGGCTATGTAAACATCCACAACCAGGAGTCGTTTACCCTTCTCAATAGTGTATATAATACCAGTGGATCCATTAACTTGGTAAACAGAGGTGCACTTTCTCTTGATCACTGTCTGTTAAGGACAACAAACGACACCGGTAGGGTTCATATTACGAACTTTGCAGAGATCACCTTTGTTGAACCATTCATCGAGGATGTAAGCGCTGAAGCACTACTCAATATTACAGAAGACGGAGCCGATTTTTTACAGCAGTCTGGTGGATTGGTCCTCATTTACAATAAGGGGTCTATCATACAACAAGATGCTATCATCACTTCAAGCTCTGATCTAACATCGTATCCACTAATTCTTATGCTCGTCTGTGTTGTGGTAATCATTCTTATTGTACTAATCCGGAAGAAAAAGAAAAAATGATTTGATATTTCCAAAAATCTAATCGTTTTTCCAAAAATTAAAAAATTTTCAAAAAGAAGTATTTATTATTCCTCCCCCGCTAAACAGGATGGAGATTGTTATCTATTGAATTCGTGTCAATGTTTGGGAAATCAAAAAAATAAGAACAATACTGATAAAAAACAAAAATGAAAGAGTAGACATAGGTTCCCGAAAAACCAATCGGTCAAAAAACCATATTCTGTTACCGAAAAACACGCCTTTTGAATGTGTCTGTGTTGCAACAGGTTAACTACAGTTTTATCATCCTACCACTCGGAAGAAAAAAGAGAGGAGAGCGACCACTGTACATTTGGGAAAAAAAATACGTTTTGAAACGCTGTTGATTGATTTTTCGAGATATTTGGTGTTTTCAAAACGACTGGAATAATGCAAAAATCACCGGTTTTATCACGATTTACGATGGTGACTTCCCCGGTATATCGCGTGTTTTCTTCAGAGGGTGCCACAACATTGACAACGACATTGATGGACTCACCTGCGGGAAGATTATCACCTGATATTGGAGTAAAACTCCACGTCCCCCATTCAGGGTATGAGACGATCTCCCAGTTCAAGTACGTCTGAGGATCCCCCTGGTTAGACACCGTGAAGTTTCCCATAACCGTTGCTCCCTGGTCAATGGAATCCCAGTTCAGGGTTCCGCTACACTCTAAATTCGTACCAATATAGGTTATGCCATCAATCTCAGGGATACTATAATTTATTCTATTATAG
>CAZLDE010000285.1:1003-2010 GCA_964558215.1 uncultured Thermoplasmatales archaeon | reverse complement strand
CGCTGGAAAACAGTAAAAGCAAAATACAAGCAGGTTAATCAAAGTCCTCAATTATAAAAATGTCTCTAATAGTATAAGAAAGTAATGATAAGAATTTTGGTCAAAGATGGAAGTTTATGGTGTTTAAAATAACGAATGGAAGAAAATTACATTAAAATTTTTTTCTTGATTTTTTTAGGTTTGGAGCAGTACTCGTATATAAAAAACCCTGAAAACCGAAGCCTCAGCGATGAAGGAAATTATCGTACCCGTTCCAATTCCTGGACGAAGACATCATAGATTGATTGGTCAAACAGGATGAACTTGACAAGCGTTAGATCCGTGTGCTGCTTGAGGTAGTCACTGACGGTCTGCAGTGCGATTCGCGCCGCCTCACGTGTCGGATATCCGTACGCCCCGGTGCTAATCGCAGGAAACGAAATGCTTCGGAGGTTCTTCTTTGAAGCAAGCCGCAGGGATTCTTCATAGGCACATCGTAGCAAGGCTGCCTCCCCGGATTTTCCATCCGAGTATCGTGGCCCAACCGCGTGAATAACGTAACCTGCCTTGAGGAGGCCACCGGTGGTGATGACCGCTTTGCCGGTGGGACATCCGCCTATCTTTCTGCATTGCTGCATGATCGCTGGTCCACCGGCATGATGGACCGCACCATCCACGCCTCCACCACCAGCTAGTCTGCTGTTTGCCGCATTCACGATCGCATCGGTTGATTCCCTGGTGATGTCACCAATGGTAAGGACCAGGGTCGATGTGTTGATGTGTCGTTCCATAGAGTGTTTCACTCCGCAGGTTTCTTTTTCTCTTTTAGTGTTCATGTTTCGATAAGAACTCCTCTACATCCCGAATGAATTGCAGGGTTCCGTTCTCTATCTGTGTTGTTAATGTATCTGTATCATGGAAATCCGGATTGTCGACCAGTACGTATTCAAGGATTGAATCAACGCCTGTGGTTGTCGAGGGGACATGATACTTCGTCCAAGCGTGTTCTTTGAACAGGTTCCAGTAGG
>CAZLDE010000285.1:0-993 GCA_964558215.1 uncultured Thermoplasmatales archaeon | reverse complement strand
TTGTTGTATCCAGCAAGCCATACTTCGAATCGACAGGTGTCATGGACAAACACGATCGCTATTTTCAAGTGCTTCTTTTGTAATGATGCTGGGGAGAATGAAAAATAGGTCATGTCCATGTATCCTGGGTACAGGCTCCCAGAGACGATGTAGTCGGGGTAGTTGGTCTTAAAATAGGTTTTAAGATGCAAAAGATAGTCCATGAGTCCTTTGTATGCGGCTCTGATGGTTCCTTTTTTCATCTGTTCTTTATATTCAGTCATGAGTTCATGCAATGACGTCACCAGGGTTCCTCCAAGTGAACCGTGATAATGTTTCGTTTCTTATAAGTCTATATCCTTTTTTCGTAGCGTTTCTGGAAAAAAAACTGCTTTTGTGGTGCTGTGTTCTGTTGCTTGTTTAGGATGTCGCATTTATCCCGACACAGAGTGCAGAACCAAGATAGAATTTGTTCTCAACAACCCCGGCTAATATTTTCAGTCCACTAAAACCCCATATCCCAGGGTCTGCATTCAATGAGTACCCATAATGACCACCCAGAGGAATGAACCCCCAGACCTTCGGACCTGGAAGTATGCCGACCATCTCCCCAGTCCATTTTTTTATACCACCGACTCCGACGCTAAAGAACCACCCTGAACTGTTATGGTATGTGTCCAAGAACATGTTCAAATAACCAATACCAACAATGTCGCAGACAGCAAGAGGAGCTTTATTTAACATCTCATGACGATTTTCAAACAGCATCATGAATGGAATTAAAAAATAACTCTGAGTCTCTGTATACGTACGAATTAAAAATAGTAACAACCAGTTATTGATGCGACGAATAGAATACGTGTTGTTTAATTCCCCGGCGACCAAACAGAGGAAATTACTCTGAGGAGCCTGTTGGTTTTTTTCGCTAACTCCCTGTAACAACCCTTTGGTATCCTGCTGCAAAGACCATCCGAGCACCAGTTTCTGTGCCTTTATAACTTTCATCCCCCGGGG
>CAZLDE010000284.1:0-2022 GCA_964558215.1 uncultured Thermoplasmatales archaeon | reverse complement strand
GTACAAAGGATATAGAGGGGATGCAAAAAAGAAACTCATTGAGTTGGGTATAAAGGTCTGGAGCGATGTAATCATCACCTCGACGAGGGGAACCTTCAGTGGTATCATCTTACCACGAGCAGAAACAGAAGACGATCAACATATCGTCCTGAAGCTTCATAATGGCTACAACGTCGGCATTAAAGTTGATTCAATTAAATCAGTAAAGGAAGTTGGTTATAAGGAAGGTCATTACAAGATTCCTGAATCTGAATTTCCAAAAGATGCGAAAAAACCAAATGTGACCTTATTTGGAACCGGGGGGACGATTGCATCAAGGTTAGATTATCGTACCGGGGCAGTGATCCCTGCGTTTTCCCCTGGTGAGTTGTACGGTGCGGTCCCAGAGCTTGCCGGGATTTGTAATCTAAAAACAGAGAAATTATACGGTATTTTTAGTGAGAATATGGGACCAGAGCAATATATCACTACAGCCAAAGCCATTGGAAAAGAAATAGAAAGTGGTGTGAATGGGATCATGATTGGCCATGGGACCGACACGATGCATCATACTGGAGCAATCCTTTCCTTCATGGTGCAGAAACCACCGGTGCCTATTGTATTAGTCGGTTCACAGAGATCATCCGATCGGCCATCAAGCGATGCGGCGTTAAACCTTATCAATGCGACGCGTACTGCAGCGTATTGCGATATCGCTGAGGTCATGGTTTGCATGTTTGGACCAACAAGTGATCAATACAACCTCCTTCATCGGGGCACCCGGGTAAGAAAAATGCATAGCAGCTACCGCAGCACGTTCCGAACGATTGGGGACATTCCACTTGGGACAGTCACACCAACAGAGTTTAGATACTTCCGTAAGGATTACAATAAACGAAGAAAAGACAGAGACGTTATCATCGATACCGCTTTTGAGGAGAAAGTCGCTATTGTCTATTACTATCCTAATATGCTCCCAGACATGATTGAATCACTCATTGACCATAAATACAAGGGGATTGTGATTGCGGGGACTGGGTTAGGCCATGTGAACAAACCATTGTATGCTCCCTTACAACGGGCAATCGAAGAGGGGATTGCTGTGTATATGACCGTTCAGACATTATGGGGATATGTCCAGATGTATGTGTACGACACCGGTAGGGATCTGATGAAGATTGGTGTGGTCCCTGCGCAGAACATGCTTCCTGAAGTTGCTTATATGAAACTCTGCTGGGCTCTTGGACATACAAGTAACTTGGAGGAAGTTAAGAAAATCATGCTTACTCCGATTGCCGGGGAGATAACAGAAAGAGAACCACAAAACGGGTATATCATCCTGCAGGGTGGTATCCCTGAGGTTGATGGGTTTGTCTCTAAATATATGAGATGAAAATAAAAGGATGAAGTGCAGGCGTTTAGTGTTTCACTGGTTCTAGTATCGACAGTACGGTAAAGTTGACGATTATTCTTTTTCCTGCCAAGAGATGATTCAAATCTAAGGTGAATGTCTGGTCATCCATTGCGACAATCGTACCAACAAAAGATTTCCCCGTGGGTGCATCAATCTTGATACGTGAACCAACTTCAAGTGTCACTTCGGTTTTAAACACAGATTTTGGTACCTTTATCACGAGATCATCGATATGCGGGCCAAATGCGTCCTCGGCTTCCAAGGTGATGACCTTTGTCTGTCCTTCAGTCATCTCTTCTAATGCTTTTTCAACAGCAGGGAAGAATTTTCCCTCTCCAATGACTATCTCCATAGGGTTTTGTGCATCGTTCTGATAGCACAGTTCACCGTCTTCAAGTTTAGCTTCGCATACAATCTGTACTGTGTCACCTTCTTTAATCGTCTTCATGATCCATCCATCCAAATTTGTTTCCAACAAACAAAAAAAACACACTATTCAGAGTCGTGGTGCATCAATTTCATCCGTGGAATATGTCTTCTTATCGTCTTTCGGTACTTAAATATTTGTTTTGAAACGGCTTCATCCCGAAATGAATTGAAAACGATGTTGAACTGATTCGATTATGGCC
>CAZLDE010000283.1:0-2039 GCA_964558215.1 uncultured Thermoplasmatales archaeon | reverse complement strand
GAAACATGTTTAAGGATTCGTTTTACAAGCGTTAAAAAGGGTAGATTATGACCGTTGATGATGTTTTAGCAGAGATACGAGGCAAGATACGAAGCTCTATACCAGCAAGTGTTGACATCTCCGAAGTAGAATTCGAAGGCGCACTCCTGGTTATTTACACAAAGACACCAGATAAATTTGCCAATAACAAGGATTTAGTAAAGAATATGGCAAAAAGTCTTCAGAAGCGTATCGTGGTCCGCCCAGACCCTTCAGTTCTTACTGACATTGAAATCGCAGAAAAGAAAATTCGACAGATTATACCAAAAGAAGCGGAAATTACCAATATTTATTTCCAACCTGATGTCGGTGAGGTCACTATTGAGGCGTTGAAACCTGGTGCTGCTATTGGACGAGAAGGCCAATTGTTAAACGAGATACGCAAGAAGATCAACTGGGCACCAAGTATTGTCCGCGCTCCGCCGATTCAATCCAAGACCGTTCAGGAGATCCGTGGGTACCTTCGGTCCATGAGTGACGAACGAAAAGATATATTGCGGAAAATCGGTCGAAAGATACATCGTGGTGCTTCGACAGGGGAGAAATACATCCGTATGATCGCTCTGGGGGGGTTCCGTGAAGTCGGTCGTTCGTGCGCTATGTTGCATACGCAGGATAGCAAGGTGTTGATTGACTGTGGTATCGATGTATCTGCAGAGAACAATGGATCACCCTATATTCATCTCCCTGAAGTGCTTCCTTTAGAAAAGATAGATGCAGTGGTTATCACACACGCTCATCTTGATCACTGTGGACTTGTCCCTATCTTATACAAATATGGATATGAGGGTCCTATCTATTGCACACCACCAACACGAGATCTTATGACCCTGCTTCAGATGGATTACATAAAAGTCGCTGCAGCAGATGCAAAAAAGGTCCCCTACTCCTCTGAAAACATACGTAATGTCATTAAACATTGTATTGTGATGGGCTATGGGGATACAACCGATATCACACCTGATATACGGCTCACGTTCCATAACGCTGGTCATATTCTTGGTTCGTCTATCTGTCATTTCCACATCGGTGACGGGTTATACAACATCGCATTCTCTGGTGATATTAAATTCGAGCGTACCTGGTTGTTTAACCCTGCGATAAACCATTTCCCCCGAGCGGAAGCGTTAGTCATTGAATCGACGTACGGGGGTCATGATGATTTTCAACCAAGTCGGAAAGAGGCAACTGACCGGCTGAAGGACATCATCCGGACTTCTATGAAGAAGAAAGGAAAAGTCTTGGTCCCTGTGTTTGCAGTAGGAAGAAGCCAAGAGGTCATGATTGTCCTGGAAAGTCTCGTGAAAATGAAAGAAATTCAGGAAATCCCTGTCTATCTTGATGGGATGATATGGGAGGCAACCGCTATTCATACCGCGTATCCTGAGTATTTGAACAACAAACTTCGGACCCAGATATTCCAACAAGGAGATAATCCCTTGCTTTCTGAGATCTTCAAACGAGTCGATAGTGGTGATATGAGGGAAAAAATCCTTGGTGAGAAAGACCCTTGTGTGGTTCTTGCGACGAGTGGTATGATGAACGGTGGGCCTGTCATGGAATACTTTAAACATTGGTCCGCTGATAGCAAAAACACCTTAGTGTTCGTCGGGTATCAGGCAGAAGGAACCATCGGACGGAGGATCCAGCGGGGTGCAAAGGAAGTCCCGATGAATATTGGAGGGAACATCGTCAGTCTGCCTGTTGAGATGAACGTGGAAACCTGTGATGGCTTTTCTGGGCATAGCGATCGGAGGCAGCTTGTTGGTTTTATTAACAACATGTCCCCTCGGCCTGAGCGTGTGATATTCGGTCATGGTGAAGAATCAAAATGTATTGATCTGTCATCGACGATCCATAAGCGACTTAATATGAACACAGCGGCACCATTGAACCTTGAAAGCATCAGATTCGTCTAGTCGAATCTGCCTTTGTTACATAAACACAGGAATCAATCGATAAACAATAAGGACTGATTTGTTATTCTTTCTCCTTTATTG
>CAZLDE010000282.1:0-2048 GCA_964558215.1 uncultured Thermoplasmatales archaeon | reverse complement strand
CCAAATGCACTCACTTCATATACACATTTTAATTTTCACTTGCCGAACTACTGATTTGTTTTTCTCTCAAAAAAGGTATTATTCGTGTCGTATCCGTCTACTGAGATGGTATTTCTTCATTTCCCGTTCAAGGTAACGATAGACGGTGGGATGTTCACTGCCGCTCAGCAGCATGTCAAGTGCTTTTTTCGCGATGTCCATGCTTTCAAAATCTGCTATCACCGCAACGGTATGGCCATAGACGGACAGGATGCCACCAGTGAGACTCTCGATGACGCGTTTTGTTTTTCCTTCACGACCGATCACCCGTGCTTTGACCCTGATAAGATGAGACTCTTTCTTACCGACATAATCGTAGATGTCAAAGATGAACAACTCGGTTTCTTCTCCGAAGAGGCGGAATGCGTGCTCCGGGGAGAATCCTCTACCGATTGCACGGATGACGTCTTCGACCTTTAAGGGAATCAGAGGGTCCTTTGCTTCTTGTTCGTTGAACGATACATCCCCTTCCTCCGAATCGATTTCAAGCTGCATCTGGGAGATTTTCTCGATTGTCTTTTTTGTTTCCCCGTCTTTACCGATTAAAACCCCGACGCGTTCCCTTGGAATTCGAATATATTTCATAGTTTATCCCTTCTTTTTTTCCATGAGTTTCTTAAGGAATTCTGTTTCATCGCACTGTATATCGTATTTCTTGAAATACGACACAATATTATGGATATCTCTTTTTAAAAATTCCTGCGAGGAGGGATGGTCAAGCAGGACGGCTTGTCCTGCGTCGATAAGATAGGGTTTCCGGCGGAACAGCAAGATATTAAACGCACTGAGATCAGCATGGACTATCTTGTTGTTGTACATTCTCTGTATAAAGATCAAGATTTCGTCAAAGACCTCCTGTGGATTTCTGAGGTGAGTATCTTTTAACATCGGAGCTGGTTTGACTTTATCACCGATATAGCTCATCACCAGTATATTCCGTACACATCTGAAAGGGATGGGTGCACGGACATGAGCCTGATGGAGCAACTCGAGGTTTTTATATTCCTTTTTCGCCCATTCCTCTATTATATTTCGTCGGTTCTTATATCCATATGCGAACCGAGGATCGCCCTCAATATAGGATGCGATATGCTTAAAGGTCATCGTCGCCGTCCGGTAGATTTTTATCGCAACGAACTTCCCTTCAGGATTTGTCCCCCGGAAGATATTTGCTTCCTTACCGGTGGAGACCGGGAAATCAACCTGGTTAATGATGCCATCTGAAATCAGTTTGCCAAGTAAAAGTAGTGTTTGTTTATCAAAGACCTCCCCGAAGGTTTTACGGTTGAAGACAACCCGGTCTAAAATCACCTGGGATTGCCGGTCGAGTTTCTTTAACCATTTATCATCAAGAAGTTCATCAGAAGACATTAATTTCCTCAGGTAGCATTTTCCTTCTACTCAGACTGCTCGCCTGAGTCCTACTGTATCGAAAAACAATGTCTGCTTTCTCATTCTGGATATCCCATGGTCTTATGATAAGCAGATCACCAGCACGCACCCGAGCCTTTCGTTTCATCTTCCCGGGGATACGAGCCATCCGTGATTTCTTATCCTCACAGACGACATGGATACGTGATCCACCTAGTAACTGGTCTGCGATCGCAAACAGCTCCCTGTTTTTCCGGTTTGGTAATGGTAAACGGTAGTACCCTTCCTCACCTTCTTGAGATGCTGCATTTGAATGATGTGGTTTTCCGTAAGTATTCCCCGGTGGTGTCATAATTTATAACCCCAATGTATCAGAAATCCTCTTCAGCCCGTTTAAACTCAGTTCAAGGAAGTCCTGTAGTTCTAGTTCCATATCTTCACATAGTTCAATTCGTTTTCGGTTGCAGCCAGCTGCAAAAGATTTGTCCCTAAACTTAGACAAAAGGGTTTTTGTGGTGACATCTGCAAGTTTCTTGGAAGGCATCACTAGTGCGGCAGCGATAATCAGACCTGAGACTGCGTCGGCGGCAATCAAGGATTTATCTAGATAGGTCTGTGGGATCTGTGCAGTATATTGA
>CAZLDE010000281.1:0-2055 GCA_964558215.1 uncultured Thermoplasmatales archaeon | reverse complement strand
CCCGTAAGAGTTTTATCCTGGTTGATTTCATGCTGACATGAGTGACCGTGCCTGCGTCGTCACCAATGACGATGAAATCACCGATTTCAAAAGGTCTGTCAAAGAAAATCGAAAATGCGCTAAACGCATCGCTTAGCACGTTTTGAAGGGCAAATGCTATGGCAATTCCACCAACCCCAAGACCGACCAACGCCCCTGATAAATCGATTTTACTGAGATAGAGCAGAACAAGGAAGGCAAAGATATAGACAACAGCATGAAGGAGTTTTCTGAATATGATAAGAATATTTGTGCTTACTTCTTGTTTTGTTTTTCGTGCCATACGTTCTGCGTACCATTTGACAAGCACGTTGATGACCCGAGTGATGATATAAGCGATCAGGAAGACTTCTGCAGTGAGGAAAATATATCCGATGTAGATGGAGTATTGGTCAAGGAAAACAAGCTGGTCGACAGCTAACCAGAAACCGATTAAAATAACTAAAAAATAAATTGGTCTTTTGATGTTTTTGATTATTTCATCATCAACAGTTGTTTTTGTTTTCTTTGCCCATTGTGAAAAATAGTGGGTGAAGATGTGATAGGTTATCCATCCGATGATTAAACTAAGAGCAAAAAGGATAAAGGAAGCGATAACTTGTCCTACGATAGAATCGACCGGATACCCGTTCTCTTGCAGAAGCGAGTTGATATATTCACCTAAATTTATTGCAAACATCATAAAAATCAAAGAAGGGAAGAGCGCTCATCATTTTTAAGTTTTAGGGTTTTTTTATAGCCGTTTCTTCATATTCTTCCGAAACAATTAAATAAAATATTTTCTTTCGGGCGGATATACAACAGTGTTCCCCATCATGTTATTTCATTTTATCAGAGGTTGTACCTATGATAACCATATACAAATCGATGCCTGAAGGATTCCAGCAAATACATGCATTCGAAAAAGACTGTTGGATAAATATTGTGAATCCAACAAAAGAAGAACTTGAGAAAATCACAAAAGAGTTACAAGTCCCAGCGGATTTTTTAACCGATCCTTTAGATATCGATGAGCGAGCGCGTATTGAAGCTGAGGATAATGTGATTTTATCAGTATTACAGATACCGCAATTCGAGGGAGCTGATGCAGATATCCCGTTTACGACCATCCCCCTTGGTATTATTTTTTGTAAAGGGATGTCGATTACGATTTGTAGCCGGGAGACCGTGGTCCTCTCAGATATGGTGAATGGGACTGAAAAGAACTTCTCAACAGCGCAAGGGACGCGTTTTCTTTTTAGAATATTTTTGAAAACAGCGTTAATATATCTCAAATATTTAAAGGAGATAAATAAGAAAACATCTCTGATTGAACGAGAACTTCATGTGTCAATGAAAAATGAAGAACTGATTAAATTGTTAAACATGGAGAAAAGCCTTGTGTATTTTACGACAGCGTTGAAAGCTGATGAGCTCATGATAGAGCGTCTTCAAAAGACGGAATATCTACGCTTGAATCCTGAGGATACCGAGTTATTGGAAGGTGTCATCATCGAATATAAACAGGCTATCGAGATGGCCAATATCTACAGTAATATCCTGAGCGGGATGATGGATGCGTTTGCGTCAGTGATCTCTAATAATTTAAATGTGGTTCTGAAATTCCTCACATCGGTGACGATTATCCTTATGATTCCGACATTGATCGCCAGTATCTATGGCATGAACGTCGAGCTACCGTTTCAACACTCAACCTCTGCATTCCTCATTACTATGATTATCTCTTTTGGGTTCTCCATCATTGGGATACTTATTTTTATGAAGAGAAAATGGTTCTAATCATTCTTTCTCTGACGATGAATGCGAAAGGGTTTCCCTCTCACTTTTTTTTTCATATCTGTTTTCTCTGCTTGTAATTAAGAGAATAAACATTACACTAGTCGTATGCTGAAAAAGTAGGCTACAAGAAGAATAATGATGCCTCTGAGAGTCCCTGCTGCGATGTTTATCAGCACAAACCGTCCTCTCGTCATCGCTGTTCTCCCATCATTCTTCGGGTTTAACAGGGAAAAGAGA
>CAZLDE010000280.1:0-2058 GCA_964558215.1 uncultured Thermoplasmatales archaeon | reverse complement strand
TCCAAGGCCATATTTTTATTCTACATAATTTTATATACAACACCAAACATTAGTAAGAAAGAACAGTATTGCAATATGTGGGGATTCTATGAAGAAGATACTTGTAGTATTGTTGATTCAGATCATGATAACGACACCTGTTTTTGCACTACATACTCCATCTCAAATGTTACAGTCGATGAAAACCGCTGAACAATCATCCACCATTGACTGGTGGCCGATGTTCTGCCATGACGAGGCACTTACTGCAAACACCACCGCACCCGCTCCAGATATCACACAATTACTCTGGAGCCATACTGTCGCTGATTGGATTGAGTCTTCCCCGTCGATTGTCGATGGGAAGGTCTACATCGCGACCTGCAACTGGTGGAAAGGCCATATCCATTGTCTGGACCTGTATAACGGTTCGTTCCTCTGGAACTACACAGTGAACGATCAACTCTACTCCTCCCCAGCAATCGTCGATGGGAAAGTATTCATCGCCTCATTGAACGGAAGAATCATCTGTGTGAATGCATCCTCAGGACAGCAGCTCTATAACGTGCTGCTTGACACCGATATCCTGATGCAAAGCTCACCCGTGGTGTACGACGGAAAAATCTACATCAGCTGCACTAATGAGTATCCAGCAGAGAACAGAAGCAAACTCTACTGCCTGAATGAGGAGAACGGATCGGTCGTCTGGTTCAATGATACCGAGAACGCCCGGGATATCTCCCCTGCGGTCGTCGAAGGCAACGTCTATGGTGCGGGTGCCGGTAACATCCTGACCTGTTTTGATGCTCAGACCGGGGAGATGATCTGGCAATCCACCGAACAGATCACCACCGGTCATCCAGTGGTCTGCGGAGACAACGTCTACGGGACTTCTGATTCCATGGTCTATTGCGTTCAACAGGGGCTGACCCATTGGGAGCTCCCCCTCAAAACAGGGTTCTTGGTGGCATCCACACTCGCCGTCGGAAACGGAAGAGTGGTCGTTGGTGCCCTCAACCCATACGCCTCCATCCCTGGGATGATCCACTGCATCAACAGTGAGACCGGCGTTGAATACTGGAATTATTCATCGGTCAACAACGGGGAGTATAACGCCAAACCCACGATTGCTCAGAACCGACTCTTCATCGTCGAGGACATCGGCGTCGGACTGGACCGGAATGCGCGTCTGTGCGGTCATGACCTTTTCACCGGTGAGCTTCTCACTAACCATTATGTGAACCCAGATACGATGAATTATGTCTATGGGACACCATCGATAGCTGATGGCTTAGTCGTCATCGGCTCAGCAGAAGGAGATGGCTCGTCCTCCTGGGGTGGGATTTACTGTTATGGGCAGGTGACCGTCCATCAACCTATCCTTTCGATCACAAACATCTCTGGTGGGAAAGGGTTGACCATGACGATCCAGAACACCGGGGATGCGAACGCGACTGGAGTGACTGGAGATATCCTCATCACTGGCGGTCTGTTCATTCATCAAGGAACCTACGTGTTCCCAGAATTTATTCCCGCTGGTGAAACAGTGGCCGTCACGGTCCCGCTCTTTGGTTTTGGTCTTGGGTTCTTCAAGGACTTGCCACAGGCTTCAGTCAACATCAGCTGGGCTGAAGGCTCCACTGCATCAGCAGTACAAGCATTCAAGCTGTTTCTGTCCAGGGTAATGATTGTTTAGAACACCTACTAATATCACCGGAGAAGGTTCTTTTTTTCTTTTATCTCTTTTCGATTAAAACATAAATGTACATGGTGGCTAAGAGAAAGACTCTTATGAAACCAAACGATAATGCCGACGTATGGGCCTGTAGCCTAGCCTGGATTGGGCGGCAGTCTCCTAAGCTGCAGATCGCGGGTTCGAATCCCGCCAGGTCCGTCTGTCACAACGGGGGGCTCATAACCTTAGGAGCCCTGTTTTTTTTCATTTGTTGATTTTTGAACCTCTTAGCTCAGCCCATATAGCTGTTTCATCAACCGCTGCATGCGCTTGCTCGTTGGATGAACTTTCAAAGCAGCCCGGAACCAGTCGTAAGCATCGCTGGGGAATTTTTCCCCCATATT
>CAZLDE010000279.1:0-2063 GCA_964558215.1 uncultured Thermoplasmatales archaeon | reverse complement strand
TCCCTAGACGTTGGACCATCCCTTTTGAGAACGTACCAACCCGTTTTTTCCCTGCCTCGGCAAGACCAAATTCGTTGATGAGACGGACGCAGTCATCTTTCTTAGCATGCTTTATCTCCGCGTAGAACTGCAGGTTCTGCAGCGCAGTCAGATTGTCATAGAAAGCGACTTTCTCGGGCATGTAGCCAATGAATTTCTTGGCCTCTTTCCCCTGTGTTCGGATGTCAAAACCGTTGATATGAATCAGACCTTTGTCCGGATGGAGCAAATCAAGCATCGCTTTAATCGTCGTAGTCTTCCCCGCACCATTCGGCCCCAGAAACCCGAAGATCTCCCCTTTTCTGACGCTGAAAGAAACGTTGTTTACCGCAGTGAAATGGTTATAGGTTTTTGTCAGGTTGCTGACCTCAATGCTCATGGTTTTATCACTTGTGTCCAAAGGGATTCTGAATCGTCCTTTCTGATTGCAGTTCGGGCAGGTAAGTGGGATTTGCTCCCCGGGCTCCCCTGAGATGGATAGCGTGGTTTTACAGGATGGACATTTCACGAATTGCGTTACCATAGCAGGTCTACTCCTTCGTGGTCCTGCCATAATCCCCGGGGGCTATTTAGGTTTATGGGCAGTATTTAAACAAAAGCCTCCCATCCCCCCTGTTTACAGTACTTCGGAAGGTACATCATAAATATTTTTAACCCATAATCTCATAGACCGTCTGGGATGCAAGGATGGGTAGTGCTCTTGAAGATAAATTACAAGATGTCATTGTAACAACATTAAGTCATAATATAACATTGGTGAAACGTAATAACAGAACATATTCTGATAGTCAGGAGTTCTTGGTTTGGAGTTGGGCAGGTGTTAATCAAGTATCTGTTCAAGAGGCTTCTGAAGAACTTCTTGATTGTGGGTATGATGTCCCCTCTGGAGATGCGGTGTTAGATCGTCTTTCAAAGCAGCCTTATGAGATCCTTGAACAGGGTTTTAACCATGTTTTCAAAGATTATGTTTCACAGGCGAGAAAACAACGTTTGTTTACTCATTCTGTGGTTGTTGCTATTGATTTCAATGATATTGAATGGTATGGTGAAGAACTGCCTTTTATTGTGAGAAGTAAAGCAAAGAATGGAACAGATCGTTTTATACGGTTTGCAACAGTTGGTATTGTTGAGGATGGAAAACGATTCACCTTAAAGGTGTTACCTGTTACACCCTTGTCTTGTAAGGAGAAAGTTGTGAAAGAGCTTCTATGCTTTGTTCAAAAATTTGTTTCCATCCGAGTAGTACTTCTTGATCGGGGTTTTTATTGTAATGAGGTTATTCAAGAGATCAAAAACATGAAGCATTGTTTTGTGATGCCTGCGAAAAAGTATGATACGGTGAAACAGTTGATGAAAACCGCATACAAGGATGGTCCACAACAGTATGAGATGTCAAAAGGTGCAACATATACGCTGGTGGTGGTGAAAGATAAAGAGACGGGGAAACTTTTACCCTATGCGACTAACCTGAGGAGTATTCAACCTGTTGTTATTCATGAGTTGTATACTCGTCGTTTTGGAATTGAGACACAATACCGGATTAAAAATCAGTTTCTTGGACGGACCTGTTCTAAACAATACTCTGTCAGATACGCGTTTTTCATTCTTGCAGTTGCGTTATATAACCTTTGGATTTTGCTGAATATTCTGGAAAGGGGCAGACAAGGACTTGACTCTGGTAAAATCCCTATTAAAGTAGATAGGCTGAAACATATTTTCCGTAAGACTATATACAGAGAAGCACCTGTATAAATAATGGTTTTTTTGAACAGTCAATCATACAACAAAATATCCTTCTTCGGAGAGTAAAATGTGTAGTTTACTTTGATAAATAGAGTTGTTATAATTACGGAAACAATTCTTTCTTTTTTATGAAATGAAGAAATTATATTACTTATTCTTATGAGGTTGAGTTATTGCAGAGAAAAAAAAAGAGCATAAACTTATCTACATTCCGAAGTACTGTGGTAGCAGTAGTTCGGCAAGTGAAAATTAAAATGTGTATATGAAGTGAGTGCATTTGG
>CAZLDE010000278.1:0-2083 GCA_964558215.1 uncultured Thermoplasmatales archaeon | reverse complement strand
GTATTCGTTCGGTGCGCATTTCCGTACACCGCCTGTGTTTTCATTGACCGATATCTGCAGCCGATCCTCATAGTTTTCAACCATGCCGGTTCGGACTTGGACGACGTCCCCGGTGTTGAAGCTCTCGTACAGCCGTTTGACTCGGTCCTTGTTATCGCCACCCCAGTACTTGACGCTGATTTCACCGGTTTTATCTGTTGCTATGAACTCAAAAAACATGCCTCTTTTGTAGGGTCGTTGTGCTTTTTTTATTTTCACGGCAAAGAAATCATTGACCGCGTCTCCATCCCGCAGGTTTTCTATGTATTGTTCTTTTTTCCTCTTTCCCGTATCGGTTTTAATGATCGTTTGTTCGTCTTTTTTCTTTTCGTATTGGTAGATATCCGCCATTATGGTAACCTCCCATGACTTGACAGTTGATATCGTTTAGAGTTTATAGGTTTTTCCCTCCTGAACCCGGGTTGTCTTGGTTTTGAGTTTTGTGAATAACTCCGGGTGTTCTGTATGGATCGGGTAGAGTTTCTTGGGTTTGATAGTGGTGATGAGTCCTTTGAGGTCGTCACCGTTGATATGCCCAGAGCAGTGGGATTGGAAAAACTCGATGTCGAAATGGTCAAGCCAGTTCTTCATCCGCTCATAGGAAATCTCCATTTCCTCGTTAAAGGGTTCTGAGAGGGAGTGGATGTAGAGGCTGTTTTTCGGTTTCAGATCAATGAGGTCTGAGAAGTACCAGAAGTTCAGGACAACCATGTATTTTGAAGGGTTCTTTGTGATGTCCTCTGCGGTGAGGATGTTTGGGTACCGTAGCCTCTTCTTGATATAGGCATCTGCGTAGTCTTCGTCGATATAGGTCCCGGTCAGTCGTTTTGGTTTGAGTAACGCAAGATGTGGGTCTATCACAGAGGGTACTTGTAGTTTTGTGTCATTGTGGTATTGGTCTAGGAAACACGCGTGTTTGAAGTTGATGACCAAGGTCTTCCCCAGGTCCTTTGCGATCCTGTAAAACGTGGTGAATCGGTCGACATCCTTGAAATTGAAATCGACAAAGGAGAGGTTTTTGCACTGTTGTAGTTTCTTTTTTGAGTCTTGATAGATTTTTTGTTCTGATTCAGTGGTTTTCTTTCTGTCGATTCTGGTGCCTTCGGTAATCATGGCGACTGGTCTTGATTGTATCGCAGCTGAGATAAAATCATTAGTCATAGTCGCGTGCAATCCATGCATCCGCAAATCTCCAGTATAAATAAGAGGTCCTTCGGAAGTATAGATGATAAAACCATAGGCTCCAGGGACTGAATGATCGACATGAACGGGTTCGATCTCAAGAGAATCGATTTTTACTTTTTTCCCCGTCGTAAATGTATGGAATTTTCGTATCACCGGTGGTATCTTATAGTTCGAACGGTACAATGGTCTGAGGCGGAAATCGACAACCTCGTTTTCAAGGTCTCGCGTGCTTTGTTCAGCGACGGCATCAAGGATTTTCTTACAGGTCTGCCCACAGTACACGGGGATGTCTTTATGGAGAAAAGAAATGTAGTTCGCATGGTCTGCATGCGCATGGGATAAGACAACCCCTGAGACGACAGAGTCCTCTGGTTTGCGTCCCAGATGTCTGAGAAGGTCGGTTCGATAGATCCCAGGGATATCAGGGAGTAACCCCATCTCAAGGAAATCCCCAATCCCGTTGGCTGTCCGTGGGTTCAGGAACTCCTCGAAATACTTCCCCCTCCGGGAGAAACTCATGCCGAAATCAAGGAAGATCTTCGTACCGTGGTCATCAAGCAGGATTTTGTTCCCACCGATTTCATTCACACCACCATAGAAGGTAAGGCTAACCATGAAACGCTCCCTTTTTTTCCTGTTCATACATAGACAGTACTCTACATAAATATTTGTAAAAAAGAGACGAAAAGAAGGAAAAAAGGGAGTGGCTTATCCAATGCTTACTTTGAATCCACTGTTATCCTTTTTCTTATCTTTTTTATCAAGAACGATATCAAGGATGCCGTTCTTGTAGGTGGCTTTTGTCGATTTTGTTTTCACATTGCAGGGAAGGTCGATACGTTTGTGGTATTTACGTTTC
>CAZLDE010000277.1:0-2100 GCA_964558215.1 uncultured Thermoplasmatales archaeon | reverse complement strand
CTTGCGTATAATCTAGCGAAAAAAGGTCTTGACGTCGTTTTAATCGAGAAAAACTATCTGTCATCTGGTGCTACCGGGGCATGTGGAGCCGGGATTCGCCAACAATGGTCCACTCGGGAGAACGCGTCCCTTGCGATTCAAAGTGTGACGATTTTCGAAGGGTTAAACAAGGAACTTGGTCAGGATATCGAGTTTCGCCAAGGCGGTTATCTCATCGCAGTCCATGATAAAGCAGAGATGAACCAAGCAGAGAAGAACGTCGCGATGCAGAGATCCCTTGGACTGAAGGTTGATATCGTACAACCCGATGAGATTACCAAGATAGTTCCTATCCTTGATGTGAAGGGGATGAAGGCGATTGGTGCGACGTTCTGTCCAACCGATGGTCATGCCAACCCGTTCAAGACCACGTTTGCGTACGCGGATGCCGCGCGAAGGAATGGAACTGAGATTTACACTCATACGAAAGTCATCGGTCTGAAGGCAACGAAAAAATCAATTAGGTCTGTCGTAACCGAACAGGGAACAATCCAAGCAGATGTCGTTGTAAACGCTGCTGGAATCGACTCAAAAGCAATCGCAGAGTTGGTTAAAATAAAACTGCCTCTTGCCGCTTATCGAAAAGAAATCATGGCTACAGAGAGATTGGAACCCCTCTTTGAGGCTATGGTGATCTCTTTTAAGGACGGGATTTATTTCAGTCAGCAGAAGGAAGGCCAAATCGTTGGTGGAATCCCGATCCCTGAGGAAAAAGAAGGATATAAGACGACCCCGACCTTTGTATTCCTACAGCATATGGCACAAACATTAACAAGATACGCTCCTGTTCTAAAACATGTGAATCTCTTACGGCATTGGACTGGTTTTTATGATGTCACCCCTGATGCTCGTCCCATTCTTGGCGAGGTGAAAGACGTAAAAGGATTTATTCAATGTAATGGTTTCAGCGGCCATGGGTTCATGTTATCACCGATGGTATCAAAACTGCTTACCGATCTGATCGTTGAAGGAAAAACCACTGAGGTCCTTGAAAGTCTCAATCTTGATCGTTTCAAAGGCAAGAAAATCGAAAAGGAACTGTCAGTGGTCGGGTGAGGCAGGAATCATAATATATGGTTCTTTTGTTTCGTATCGATAGACATGGATTATAAGGAGATTGGTTTTAAAGCAGGTCTTGAGATACATCAACAGCTAGAAACCTGTAAATTATTTTGTCACTGTGAATCAAAGATAACAGACCATGAGGCATACAGGTTTGAGCGAGCCTTACGACCGACACAAAGCGAACTTGGTGATGTCGACAGGGCGGCTCTTGAGGAGGCCGCACGGAAGAGACGATTCTTATACACTGCATCAAGGACATCAACTTGCTTGGTAGAAGCAGACGAAGAACCACCCCACGAAGCAAACAACCAAGCAGTCGATATCTGTCTTACCATGGCGTTACTTTTGGATGCACAACCGGTCGATGAGATCCAGTTCATGCGGAAAATCGTTATCGATGGGTCCAATACCTCCGGATTCCAAAGGACCGCTCTCATCGCGATGGGTGGGTCTGTTGAGAATGTACGAATATCCACCCTTGCATTGGAGGAGGATGCCGCAAGAAAACTAGGTGAGAAAGATAAACTGGTGAACTATGGTCTTGATAGATTAGGGATCCCTCTTATCGAGATCACCACCGAGGCAGGCATAACATCCCCAAAGCATGCGGAACACATCGCTGGACAACTGGGGCTGCTTCTGCAGGCGACAAAAAAGGTGAAACGAGGGTTAGGAACCATCAGACAGGATCTGAACATCTCGATTGCTCAGGGTGCACGGGTCGAAGTGAAAGGAATTCAATCCCTCAGTTCAATATCAAAGGTAGCGGAAAACGAATCCCTCAGACAGAGGAGTATTATTGAAATCGCTGAAACACTCCGTAGACGAGCAAAGAAAAGCGATCTTAAGGATATACCAAGCAAACACCTCGCTGCAATTTTTCAAAATACAAAATCAAACCTCATCAAGGAAAAACAAAAAGACAACGCATGCATCAAGGGGATTAGACTACCTGGTTATCATGGGTTGCTATTAAAAATGCAGACGTGGTTAGGC
>CAZLDE010000276.1:0-2101 GCA_964558215.1 uncultured Thermoplasmatales archaeon | reverse complement strand
GAAATTTTTGATTTTGGCACATCTTCTGCCTATGACTATGGTGTAAAAGCAGGTCACTTATTATGTCCGTTCTACAGAATATTAGATTTTTTCTGTGGTTTTTATGAAAAACGTAAAATTGATACAAATTCCTTAAAAAACCAAGTGAAAACCTTGGGGAAAACGTTTCCTCTATATCTAGACGAGTTAAGAGGATTATCGGTTAGTACAAACATAGATGTAGAAAAATTACTCCTCATACAAAGTAGAATACATACATTAATTGATGATAGATGTACGATCACTCTTTCCACCGGAAAGGCGACAAAAAATAACGAGACGTTTTTAACCTTTAGCATCGATTCATCTGTTGACGGCGTCAGAGACCTCTTCTTATCGTGTATTTTACATCGCATATTCTGTTTGAAATGCTGGATTTTAAAAGTAAATACAATGGAATATCAATATGCGTTCTGGGGTATACCAGTACTTTATGAATATCCCTTTTTAAATGAGAAAGGATTGGGAATGGATTCACCTGGCACAGTGTTCACTGATAATAAGAACCGTAGTATCGATGAGGGGCCGGGAATCCCAACGATGATACTTGAGACACAGGCTATGATGACCTGTAAAAATGTTTCAGAGGTAGCAACATTCTTTGAAAACAGTGAAAGAGCGTTACAAACAGAACATAGTTGGTTTAACCAGTATGATGGATCCTCATCAAGTTTTTGTGATAAAGACGGCGGGATAGTAGTAATAGAACAGACTCATCATTATTTTATAGCGGTGTTTGGTGATTCAACAGAGATAACGGGCAGCCGAGAGGGAATCCTTTGGCACACAAATCACCATCTATGGTTAAACCCAAATTTGACTGGATCCGTTTACCCAGACGAGTTCCCTACATCAGGATTCAGAGAGGAAAGAGCACATGAATTACTTGAGCTTTACTATGGGAATATTACATTAGACGTGTGTAAAAAAATATCAAGGGATCACGGTGGCGGTTACGACCAAAATAGAATGGATTCTGGTGACCTCTGCCGGCATCCTGATACGTATTCATCAAAAGTTACTGCGTTTGCATGGATTGTTATGCCTAAGGATCTTACCGTTTATTGGACACATACATGCCCGTGCAGAGGTGTTTTTTGGAAATGCGATTTTTCAAAAAGATTCGTATGATAAAATTTCTGTGAATTGTTATCGTGGTTCGACCCAAAAAACGATAGTCTGAAACGAAGTGAACGATCCACGTTCAACGTAATTCTTTTTCTTCTGTTACTCTCTGTTGATATTCTGTCAATCATAGGTCATCTGAAATTTTGATATGATGCGTGAGGAAATCAATGAGCGATTGTCATCGTAAAAATCTTGTTTCCACGTCCCCTGAGCTACGTTCAGTACTCCTCAAGAGATGGTTAAGGGGAAGCAAAAGATACCTTTGCGTGATTAAAAAATATTCGTAGGTAGAAAAGCGGCTATTTCGTGGTAGATTATCGCGGCTATGATATAGACTACCAGAAATTTTGAGAGATTCGCTCCTATTTTTAAAAGCACATAATCGGCTTTTTTATCTGTGAAATCCATGTAAAGTTTATATATTTCATAAAGAAAAATCACCATAAATGGGATAACAAGAATCACACCCCAATTGATGAACAACGCAACACAAAAGAACACAACAGAGAAGATCAACACTCCTTTGATAACTGTTTTGGCGTGTGGACCAAGCCAACAAGCGGTAGTTCTTGTTCCGATTTTCTTGTCAATCTCCTGGTCGGCAATTTCAGCGATAAGGCAACCTGCAAATGTTGGAAGAAATGTAGCTATGCTAAATGCAATCATTGCTGTTAGCTCACCTTTGAACAAAAAGTAGCAACTCAGTATGGGTACAAGTGAGAACAAATAGGTGTTTGATATCGTTCCGATGAGGGGTCTGTTTTTCAGTCGAATTGGCTTTGTATATATTATTCCAAGACCATATGTAAAAGCGCATATGATAGCAAATTCTAGGTTTCCGATGAGGAACACGACGACGGCTAGGGCGATGCTGGTGAGCAGAAGATTCCATTTTAGTTGACGCCACGTAAATTCTTGTAGTAAATAGTTTGCC
>CAZLDE010000275.1:0-2105 GCA_964558215.1 uncultured Thermoplasmatales archaeon | reverse complement strand
TACTTTTCTTCACCGCTCATGAAAATCGCTTAAATCAGTATCAAATGAGAGATCTCTCAAACCATGTAATCTCACGAATATTCATAGTGTTCTTTCTCCCAGACTTTCCTACTAGACCTAAGAAAACGAATTAATTATTGCTTCTAATATTTTGTGATTTTTTTCAGGGGAAATCCTAAGAAGAAATCCACGGTTTTTCTTAATCTATAAAATACAAAGGATAATAGTTTCAACGACCCCAAAGGATTTGATATAAATGATAATGCCCATCTTGCTTTTGAAAAGGATTATAAAGTTAAATCACTATAGGAATTAAGGAGAAGAAGGTATGAAAAAGAAAGAAATGAAAAAACAGAATGGCAACTGGGTGTTACTCAATAAAAAGAGAAAAGTATTGTACAGAAGCGATACTGTTGCCGACGTTTTTCGCAAAGGACAAGAGTATCCAGAAGGCTCTGTGATAATCGAACAGCGATTCGAACCAGAGACATGTTTCTTTTGAGGTCATGCCACATCCTTCCGTTTATATTAGATAATACGATTGTATGACAAAAACCACGATAAAAAATGATATAGTAGAACATCATTCGTACCAGAGAGAACCAATGAGATTCATCGACGCGACCACGCTTGAAATCAACAGGGAACTCTCGGACCTAGACCGATTCGCAATTGAATTCATCACCATCCTTGAGAAACACACATCCTATGTGATCATCAGCGGGTACGTCTCTATCCTTCTGGGCAGATCGCGCGCAAGTGAAGACATCGATATCATCATCCCGAAACTATCCTTCCCGACACTGAAAAAACTCGTCCAAGACCTCAAAGAGAACGACTTCTACTGCATCAATGAAGAAAAAATACAGGATATCTATGAATTCCTCACAGAAAACCTCGCGGTCAGATTCGCCAAACAGCAGACGATGATCCCAAACATCGAGCTGAAATGGGCACAGACTCCCATCCAGAAGCTGGTCTTAGAAAAAGCTCTCACCGTGATCCTCCCACAGAGAAACTTACGGATCTCAAATCTTGAGCTGCAGATCGCATTCAAAGAACAAGTGCTCAGATCACCAAAAGACAAGGAAGACGCCCGTCATCTAAGAAAAGTCGCAGAAAGATTCTTAGACAAAAAACTCATCCAAACCTATAAGGAGATGCTCCGTGACGTTTAAAAAGGATAACCAAAAGGAACGGTTTCGTTTCATCGACCAATGGGCAGAGTTCGTTCGGACGCATAGCGACCAGGACTGGTCGGCGCAGCAGAACGTCATCATCAACTCCGCTCTGCGTACCGCTTCGATGACCAAAGAGCAGTACCTCGCGATGAAGAAAGAACCCGAATCAAGGAGACAACGAAAAAAATCCTCTTGTTAAGTTCTCTGTCACACTCAGATAATAAAAAAAATAAAAAAAAACAGGGAACCAAGAGTCCTGTTCAATCTAATTAAGGAACAACAAAGAACATTTACAACGCTGCAGCACCTTCTTCTTACTATCCTTCACCGGCAGCCCCCATAAGCCTTTCTGCTTCTGCTCCCGACCGATGATGATGACCCCTGCGTCTATCCGCTCCGCAGCCTTTCGTATTTCTTTTTCAAACGCACCCGTCACCAGCTGCACCTCCACACCCTTCTGCTTCATCTTTGAAATGAACGCATCAGCGTTCCTGCGCAGCTCCACAGATGACTGCTGCTTCCCACGCAGCCCAGCTTCATCCACAGCCACCGCATCCTCCGTATCGATAATATAGACCATATGAAGCTCCCAGCCAAGCAACCCAGCCAACCGGATGCTCACCTCCGGGACCTTGATGTTCGGCGCCAGGTTCGAACAGACCGCAAGAATAGACCGGTTCCCCTTCCCCGACTCGATCCACAACGGCACCGACACCTCCGAAAGCAACCGAAAATCAAACCCGCACTCCTTCTCAAACCCGATCAGGATCAAATCGAACTTATTTAGTTTGACCTCCTCGTTGATGACATCAACAAGCACCCCCTCCCGGAACCTGCTCTCAAAGGGGATCTCCCGTTTCTTGAAGAACGCCTTGGCATCCTCAAAGACGACCTGCTCCGCATGACGCAGATGATCAATCCGCC
>CAZLDE010000274.1:0-2118 GCA_964558215.1 uncultured Thermoplasmatales archaeon | reverse complement strand
TAAATATTTTATGCGCTTATATTATAGTGACAGAAATGAAGTCCACCATACGTATCAAGAAGATTAATGGGAAGGAGTACTGGTACGAAGACACCCCGTATTATGACAAAGAGAAAAAACAGATCCGTCACAAATCAAAGTACCTGGGGAAAAATATCGACGGGCAGCCAGTGAAGGTCCGTAGTGATGAAATGATTCCTGCTCGGTTGTCCGTATCTTCTGCTCCAAAAGCTGCGTATTCTCATGGGAATCTGCTCCCTCTTCAAAACATCACCCAGGAACTCTCAATTCAGGCAACTCTTGAAGAGTTTCTGACTGAAATTGAGACAGATACGCTCTTGTCTCTTGTGTACAACCGTATCCTACGTCCTACTGCAATGTCTAATGTTCAGTCTTGGTACGAAGGGTCCTCTCTCTGGCTCAATAACAATAAGTTACCGCTGAGTGGACAACGAATCAGTGAGTTCCTATCAAAAATTGGTCAAAGTAACATTCCTGAAGAATTTATGGAACGGTTTGCCGCTCACATCGAACCAAACGCAACTCTTCTCTACGACATCACCAGTCTGTCAAGTTCTTCAAAACTATTAGAGTGCCTCGAATATGGATATAATCGGGATAATGATGGCCTTCCTCAGATTAATCTCTCTCTCGTTGTAGACAAAGACAAGGGAATACCTGTTCGTTATGATGTATATCCTGGAAGCATTGCAGATATTTCAACACTTAAAAATACTATCATTCGGCTAAAAAAAGCCGGTTCGCAGCATTTTCGCTTGGTTATGGATAGGGGATTTTTTTCGCAAACCACCCTTGCAGAACTGATTGACGAAAAAATTCCATTTATCATCCCAGCTACGATCCAACTCACTTCCGTTAAGGAGTTGATGAGTAAAGCTCAAACTCGAGTTAAACAGGCTGAATATCTTCAGAAAAACGAGAAAGGACCAATATTTGCAATGCCTGTAACTCTTGAGCACCAATTTGATCTAGATGATAGACCCAGAATCCTTAAAGTCAATGGATATTGTTTTTATGACCCTAAAAGAGAACAAGATGAACGGGATTCATTTTACCAACAGTTATTTGATGCCCTTGAAAAACTCAAAGGGTGTCGGCCACAGAACTGGAGAAAACCGGAAACGGTTGTTCAGGGAGTGGCAAAAAAATACGCCAGATATCTGAATTGGAAGTTTGTTGATGGTCAGTTTGAGGTCTCAATAAAACAAAAAGCTGTGACACAACGTCTTAACCGAATGGGACGATTCATACTATTTTACAGCGGGGAGATGGACTGGCTTTCCTGCCTCACCATGTATCGTCAGCGAGATGCAGTCGAAAAATGCTTCCTGCGGATGAAAAATGATTTGGAAACACTGCCACTCAATGCACGGAGAGAGGATTCAGTGAAAGGATATTTGTTCATGGTATTTATAGCCCTTATTATTCGGATGAGGCTTCAAATGATCTTGAAAGTGACCGGGCTTGCGAAACAATATTCGGTCGAAAAACTACTTCTCGAACTCGAAAAGATCAAATTATTCGAACTATCTCAGGGGGAAATCATGCAATCTGAAGTCAGTAAGAAAAACAGGGAGATTTTAGAGGTACTGAATTTATGCGCCTAAGGATCCGGGAGGTGAGGTTATAATGAGCGATATCTGTACTGGGATGAACTCACACACCGGGTAGCCAGTGAAGAGGAAAGGGTACGAATATGGGCCGCAATGAAACTATTTCGCTCTCAAAAATTGGAGCTTGTCCCATACCGACCACTTAAAATGGAATACTGTATCACTCCTCCAATTCAAAAAAGCCTTCACATGTTTGACAGGTATCTATCGGGAACTATACAAATCCAAAATAAAACGCTTCGGTTGGATAAACGGTATATTGTATCATCTCTGATCGAGGAAGCAATCTCCTCTTCAATTTTAGAAGGAGCAGTAACGACCCGGAAAAAAGCGAGAGAGATGATTGAACAGAGAAGAAAGCCAAAGAACCACGGAGAACAGATGGTTCTCAATAATTTCGAAACTCTCCAGCTGATAATTCACAAAAAAAGTGATATTCTCACTCCCGGTCTGCTTCTTGAAATTCAACAGACTGTTACTAAGG
>CAZLDE010000273.1:0-2119 GCA_964558215.1 uncultured Thermoplasmatales archaeon | reverse complement strand
AAACCAATATGTGTTATTCTCAGTTTCATGAATATTTGCATTGTTTAATTGAAAAAGAATTTATAGAAAAACGCTTGACCAATCCTCATGGGACCGTGTATTATACAACAGAAAAAGGAAAAAAATTACTAGAAAGCGTGACAATAACCCTTCAACAAGCCAAATGAACAAACCAGTATTTTTAAACCAACACAGGAGGGTTTTAATAGGATGAGTGTATTGTTCTATTGATTTGGGGCATTTCTATGCTTGAAGGGAAGGTCATCATCAATTTTAGCTATGATGAAAAAAATGAAAAATGCAACTGGGATCTGAAACAGGAAGGGAAAGATACCTTAGACAAGGATGATCTCGTCCAGTTGTTGCAGCATTGTATCGGCGAGCTGATGACAACGTAACCACCGATGATTTACTGTTTAAAGAAAGGTGAGCCCTGTTTATCGAAAAGAAGGCTCCTGCAGAAACAGCCGCCACTGGAGTATCTTTTGAAGGAACTGTTGCAGAAGCGGCCATCGTGGGACGACCGTTGGTGGAGACGGTTTCAGGGTTTTCAGATACACCTGGACAACGTCGAAATCCGCTGGGTCGTCACTATTTTCTACGGTGATAAAACCAGTAAACTCCTTGTTTTTCTCGTTAGGTGCAATGACGGAAACCTGTACCGTGAATGGTCCATCTTCGGGAGAAAGACCTTCACCTGATTGCGGAGAAAACGACCAGGTCCCCCAGGGGATAGACGCGGTGTCAATTTCCCAATTCAGGGTTGAACCAGGATCCCCGATGTTTTGCACCTGGAACGTCCCATTGACCGTCTGTTCGAGTTGAACCGATGTCCAGGACAGACTCCCTGTGCAATCAAGGTTCGGTCCTTCCGATGGTTCCTCTGGTGGTATATATTCTATTTTGAACACATGGTTCATAAGCGGGGTAGGATACTGATTTTGGTACTGCCAGACCATCGTCCCATCCGGAGTGACTTCAAAAAATCGTCCCTCGACTCCATTGCAAATCAGGGTGTCCCCGGTCTTCAAACGTTCTGCTCCTGAGATGCCTTGTGAATAGAAACTGGATGGGGGGGTTCCAACATAGGTCCAGTATAGGGTTTCAGGCCCATAGGCAGAACCTTGTGCAAGAGAATAGACCCCATTCTCATTGACAGGTGGGACGATTTCATCGACGGAAGAGTAGCTGCCTGAGGGACGATCGACACCATTATTGAAGACAAGGATGTTTCCTGCGCCAGGGCAATCCTTCTCAATCCAGGACGCGTCATGTTGGCTGAAGAGTTTCTGATCAGCGCTGGTTCCTCTTTTATAGGAAGCTGGGTTCCCCCAACGGTAGAGCAGATCACCACCTTTGCCACTATTTCCTCCCGTGTGTCCTGCTGCTTGTTGTGTTGTGGTGCTATGGTCAATGACCCAGATTTCATTGAAATTACGAACGCTGAGGAGAATCTGGTCAAAATCCTCGTGATAATCTATGGAGTTTGTATGAAGCCAATCTGCTTTTACGAGTTCTCCGCCATAGTTGATATCAATGAGCTCCGGGTGTTGATTAACGTTTCCGTAGTTTGCTTTCGCAGAATCATATTCCTGTATAAGATGGTCCCAGGAATGCCATTCCCAGACGATACTTCCGGTCGTCTGACCGGTTTGTTTGACTTCGATGATATGCGAGGGCATGAAACTATCACCTAAAATAGTGTTTGGGTCTCGACCTGCGGCGATCGCTTCAGTGATTGTTCTTGTCTCCCAGGCAATCATCAGAATATTCCCATTTGGTAAAATCTCAATGTCATGATGACTCAGGTCACCAAACGTGTCATATCGGTAATCCCAGGTAATCGTCCCATCCCACAGCATCTTTTGAAGACCTCCTCCGGAGCCGCCGAACCCGAACTCTTTAGTCTTAATCGTGCGAAGGATGGTTCCATCCCCTAACCAATAGACCGCTTCCCCGGGGAAATAGATGCTTTCCCAGGTATGGTTCACTTGACCGGTATAATCAATCAAATACGTCGTCATCCCATACATCGGGGCAAAGAGTATCTGTCCGGTAAGCATCTGTGATTGCTCATTTGATTTACTTTGAAGTCGCATTGATGATAGGGGGCTTACGC
>CAZLDE010000272.1:0-2165 GCA_964558215.1 uncultured Thermoplasmatales archaeon | reverse complement strand
GTTAGAAAAATCTCTCAGACAAGAACTCTGTTTCTCCAGAAGCTAAACAAATACGCTTCAAAGAAAAACACTCTTGGTAAAGCAACACTTTGTAATCATAGGGATATGCTTTTCGAAATAGATACGACTCAATAGAAGACAGAGATTGCCTAGATTCATTTGACGTTATACTCATATGATTTGTCGCCTGAATGGGTACCAGACAAACAAGCAAAACGGCTATGACTACTAGGATAATGGATTGCTTCACTTTCATTCCCCCGTTCTATAATTTTTTAACAAACTCCCTCTATAATAATATTGTTGCCGTCTTTAAAAGAACCAACCAAAAAAAAGACATTATTTCGGTTTGTACTGCTCCATCTTCCGATTTGCTCTTCTTCCACTTACCGTAAAATACAGGTATACGCACCCAAGTTCAAGACCAAAAATCAAAAGAAAATACAAAAAAGTAACCACGATCTTCTGAGGCACAAACCCATACGAAAGCCCTATCGACCCAAGAAACGGGATAAACATCCCAACCAGAATCAACAGCAGCACCTTAAGGAGATCCCTGTTTTTCCCCATGCAAGCAACCATAACCACTGCCCTGTTAAAAAATGTATTTCTTTGTTCTCAAAACATCTATCCTAACAGATCCGCGGGACAGGATCCCCTAACGGCTTACGGATGATCCGTCTCCCACCAACCGCCGTCTGCATCACCACACCAGAGACATCACCAGATGCCTCCCCGATGATCGCAGCACGTCGCCCCAACGGATGCTTCTTCAAGACAGCCAGAACATCCTCAGCCTTCTCCTTGACCACCCCAAGGACAACTTTTCCTTCATTCCCAATCTCCAAAGGATCGATCCCTAGCATGTCACAGGCGGACCGCACCCCCTCAGGGATCGGCACCGCATCCTCACAAAGAACAACCCCGACCTTGGATTTCTCAGAAAACTCATTGACCGTGTTGGCAAGACCACCCCGTGTCGGGTCCTTCGCACAGACCACCCCACCCTCCGCAAGAACCTGTGCCATCAGACCATTCAACGCCGCGACATCAGAACGAATCGTCGTCTCAAACCCGTACCCCTCACGAAACGACAGTAGCGCAATCCCATGCTCCCCGATAGTCCCAGAAAGAAGAAGCACATCCCCCTTCCTAAGATTACTGTCAAGTAGCCAACGACCAGAAAACTTCCGATACCGCTGTACTTCCTTGATATTGTCCTCAAGAACCGCACTTCGCCTCCCAATCCCACTGGTGTTGATCATGAACTGCTGAATCGCACCCTTCTCCACCACCTTCGTATCACCCGTGACGATCGGCACCCCAGCCTTCTCAGCGGTCCGACCCATGCTTCGCACAATCGTCTCAAACGTCTCAAGACAGAACCCTTCCTCGATGATAAACCCAGCAGACAACGCAAGAGGCTGCCCACCAACCACCGCGACATCATTAATCGTCCCACACACCGCAAGCGACCCGATATCACCACCAGGGAAAATCAACGGCTGCACCGTATGAGAATCTGTCGAAAACACGACATCATCGATAACCGCAGCATCATCAAGTGCAGTCAACGTCACCTCCGCACGACCCTGCTTCTTAAAGAACCGCAGGATGTTCTCTTTGATGAGCTGATCCATCAGCTCCCCGCCAGCGCCCTGCGCAAGTGTAATCTTCTTACCCATGAAAACCCCAACAAGGATACGTTTCTACAGTATGCGATAGAAAAGATTTATTTATATTCTCTGTTCCCATCACCCAGACCCATATGTGGCAATGGCAAGACTTCGTTCTCACCTTCATCAACTTCGGGTTCATGATCACCGCGATTCCTGCAATCCTCCGAAACCACCAGCATAAAGAAGCAAAAAGCCAATCACTCTCCATGTACCTTGTCACAGCAATCCTCCTCTCAGTCATGGCATACGTGTTCCTCACCTTAGACATGCTGCTCTCCTGCCTCTCCACCGCAGGAACCGGCATCATGTGGTTCATCCTCACCTACCAGAAAGTGATCTACTCAAAAAAAAAAAAAAAAAAAGGAAGAAACCATGCAAACAAGCCTTCTCATGTGCATCGGCAACCGGGATGGCGGCGATGATGCCATCGGACCCTACATCGCAGACAAGATGAAAAAAGAACAAACCAACGACATCATCATAGAC
>CAZLDE010000271.1:0-2180 GCA_964558215.1 uncultured Thermoplasmatales archaeon | reverse complement strand
GTCGGGCATTTAAAGAGTTAATGGACCAGAAAGGGTGGGATGTCCCTGATATTATCATGGTACAACAAATATTGTATGTGAATTGTTTCGAATCCGGATAAATCACATATGTGACCAACGATTGAAAACGAACAGTGTTGCCAAAAATATAATCACGACGGTCTTGAACACGAAATAGAAAAGATACGTTGTGATTGCCCAAAATATTTATCAACTTAATTCTTTTTTATTTAGTATTGCATAATTCTAATCACCATGAAAACGTTTTAGCTTAATTTTGATCTATGCAAACTCATCATCAGAGACTTTTTGTCCAGTCTTATATTTTGGGGTATTCAATCTAAGGCCTGTTTGAATAATTTTATGAATCTGCCGCGTATGGTTCTGGACATGGCTTTTACTGGAAATATGAACTCTTTATGACAGGGTAGCCTTTTGAAACCACCATTATCAAATGCCAATCCACCGCCGGTGACAAAAAAATGTATGTGAATGTGATATGTGAGCTTTTGACCCCACGTATGTAGAATACCGTAAAATCCCAACTGGGTTAACAAATATTTAAGGTCATGGGAAAAGGCGTTAAGCGTATAAACAGCAGCTTTGAAAAAAAGATCGTATATCACCTCTTTATTGCACAATGCTAAATCATTGAGTGAATGTGGTAGTGTGAAAACCACATGATAATTACGAAACCGAAAGCAATTCCTATAAACGGTCATACACCACTTTGACTTGCCTGCAAGACTGGCACTTCGGACAATGGCGATTTCTGCAGGGGTGATAAGAGTAATGGGTTTTCCCGCAGTGCTCGCAATGCCAGGTCTGACCGCCGAGTTCGGGTGTTCTGCATCTCATGATCTCCCGCATGGTCTTGATGTGGCTGGGCAGGAGATCTTTCTGATGCTTTTGATAATAATCGGTACCGTACTGACGAAGGATGTCCGCAGGGAGTTCACAAGTTGCGCATGACTTTATTGAGAATGCGCGTGGGTTCAGCCAGATCTGGTTTGATAAGCTGGGTGTAGACCATGGTGGTCTTGGGATCGCTGTGTCCGAGATACTGCTGGACGTACCGGAGGTTGACGCCTGCCTCCAAAAGGTGCGTTGCACAGCTGTGTCTTAGGTGCCGGACAGAGATTTTTTTGTGAATACCAGCCTTTTTCACGGCATTGCGGAAAGCGATCTGGATGCTGGAGATGGGGATCGGTTCAGTGTTAGAGGGCATCTTTTGACCGCCCCTGCCAGGAGCTGGAAAGATTAAAACCGGATTACGGTGCATCTTGTAGAATGCTCTCAGGATTTGAAGCGTTCTTTGAGGCAGTGGAATATAGCGATCCTTGTTGCCCTTGGCCATCCGGATATGGACAAACATGCGCTGGGAATCGATGTCGTAAACCTTGAGCCGGGTTCCTTCCCCGATTCTTAGTCCCAGGGAATAGATGACCTTGAGACAGGCACGGTGATGAGGAAATTCAACACGATCGAGAATGGCTTTGACCTCTTGACGGCTTAAGATGACCGGCAGTTTCTTTTCCTTCTCAGGCCGGATAAACTTCAGGGAAGTCCATTCTCTTTTCAGGGTGAGTGTGTAGAAATGTTTGATGCCGCATAGAGAAATCGTGGAAGCGACTCTGGACCATTTGCGAACATTCTTATTGAAAAGGAAATACTGACGCAGCTCTTCATCTGAAATTTCTTGTGGCGATTTTTGATAATGTTTTGTAAGTTGGCTTACTGCCCGGGTATACATTTTGATTGTCTTTGGGGTTAGATCTTTGAGCTGCAGGTCTTCAGAAAAACGACATAAAATAGCTTGATCTCGCGCAGTGGAATCGTAGGTGGTAACTTGTTGAGAACCAGTCATGGTAGACCTCCTTCATGATTAAGGGTTGATTGTTTGGTAGCAATCAAAGTCTACGATGACTGATATTAAAAAGCAAGGCCGAAAGTAAATGTTCGGTCTTGATGAAATGACTGCCCCGCTCCGTAAGGGGCGGGGCTTAGTTCAACAATCGTTTCCAGTGGATTGAAACCGCCGAGGTTTTCAGACAGTTTCGTTATTGGTTTCAAGTATTGTGCTTTTATCAAGTTCATCTTATGCGGTTTCAACCACTGAAACGTGCGTTATAACCAAATATGTCCATGAAAATATAGAGTCCAGCCCCTACCTATTCCCC
>CAZLDE010000270.1:0-2187 GCA_964558215.1 uncultured Thermoplasmatales archaeon | reverse complement strand
GCCAACCACCCCCACAGACACCACGCAATCACAGATGAAACCTGCAACCAAAGCATGGACAACCCTGTATTACCTGGATGCAGACTACAGCGGAGGATACGCTGATCCCTTACAACAACTGTACCTCGATGAAATCAACTCGACAGCAACTGTCAATGTCGTCGTCATCCAAGACACCCTTGCGGACCCTGCATTCATCTATTACATCGATGAAAATCATACCAAGATAATCCTTGAGGAGCTCGGAGAAGTCAACATGGGAGACTCTCAGGTTCTGCAGGAGTTCCTCGCCTACGGAAAAGAACACTACCCCGCAGAACGCTATCTCCTCTGGGTCTATGACCATGGAGGCGCCTGGAAGGGCGCCTGCCTTGATGAAACTGATGGGGCCATCGGGATGACCCTGCACAACTTCCAAACAGCACTCTCAGAAACCGGCGGTGTCGACATCATCTGTTTTCTGGCCTGCCTCATGAGCTCTATCGAAGCAGTCTATGAACTACGCAACGACGTCGACGTCTTTGTCGGCAGCGAGGATCTCGCCTACATGTCATGGTTTGATGACGTCTGCGGAGACACCAACCAGCTGCTCACCGACTCACCAACCCTCACAAACGAAGTAATCGGCAATGAAATCGTCCAATTCTTCCAAGAGAACCACAATCCACCCGTCAACACACTCACGATCAGTGCCTTACGAACAGAACACATCACAGCACTGGCAACAGCACTCGATGCACTCGTCAGAGAATACACAAAACACTGGCTCCGATCATATCGTTCTGTAAAAAACGCCTATAACAACACGTTCCTCCTCTCCGATCTCGACGAATGGGCAGCAGTCTTCGAAGTCTACGACCTCAGAGGATTCATCGAAAACCTCCCACAGACCACGCTCACCGAGGCAGTACTCGACGCCTTTGATGACGTCCTCATCACAGAAGCCCATGGGACAGACATGGAAGGAACACATGGACTATCGATCTTCTTCCAACCACGGAAATCACCCTACGGACTATTCAGAGACTACCGAGATGAAAACTATGGACTTGATTTCGCACAAGACACATTCTGGAACGAGTTCCTCTTCCTCTTCATCCTCACAAACATACTCCTGAAGAAATAGAAAAAAAAACAAGTCAACACCGATGGTTACAGGATTCTTAATCGAACCACTGACGTACCACTAGAGGAGTATGAAGAAAATTATTTAAACAAAAAACAAAATCTAAGTGCGTGATTAAAGATATTAAACCCATTATCTTAGGCGGATTTAATGGTAACTGCTACCTCCTTAAGACAGAAACCGGTTTTGTTCTAATTGACACGGGGAGGAAATCGAAAAGAAAAACACTTGAACAAGAACTACAGAGTGGCGGTTGTAAACCAGGAAATCTTGATTTAATACTTCTAACACATGGCGATTTCGACCACACGGGAAATGGTGCGTTTCTTCGTGAAAAATATCATACAAAAATCGCGATGCATCACGATGATATTGGGATGGTCGAATACGGAGATATGTTCTGGAATAGACAAACAGGGAACATATTCATCAAAAAGCTAATAAATTTAACATTCAACATAAGAAGATTTACACCTGATTTTGAACTTGATGAATTATCAGATTTATCCAAATACGGACTTAATGCAACAATCCTGTTTCTTCCAGGTCACTCAAAAGGCTCAATAGGAATACTAACTTCAGACAAACATCTTTTTTGTGGTGATTTATTCATCAACCAAAAAAAACCAGAACAAACCGCCCTGGTGGATAACATAAACGATTTAAACCTAAGCATCGAAAAAGTAAAAAGATTAGATGTAAAAACAGTGTACCCCGGACACGGGAAACCTTTTCACATGAGTTCTTATAAATAAAATCTGTTGAAGTAACAATTATTTTTATCACTAACAATTATGCAAGGGACGGGATTTGAGCCCATGACTACCGGTTAAATTCTGAACAGTTGATAGGAATTACTTATGTAAAAAACTACAATCTCATTGGTTTTTTAGATCATCCCTGGGAGGTCATAGGGTTCTTGCGCAGGATGCCAGTCTATCATCACCAAAGGAAGACAGAATGCATGGTCATCATCTTAAAAAATTAAGTCTTTGAATTTTGTCCCAAAGTGGTAAAATATAGTAAATAAAAATATTTAATTATAGAAATCTGGAGGGGGC
>CAZLDE010000269.1:0-2195 GCA_964558215.1 uncultured Thermoplasmatales archaeon | reverse complement strand
ATATTATTTTTGTGAGTATATAAAGTACACGACATCTGCATACGACTAAATTTTTCTCATCATCAGTGAAAAAAAGAACATGAAACGAGAATAAACGATACTATGATTTGAACCAATTCATCAAAGAGCTCTTTTTACGATACAATCATAAAATGAAAACATCCAATATGAGTAGCCTGCTTGCAGAGTGTCAGTTAAAATATACTCCTGGGGAATGTTTCTCTTCCAACCAAATACATCTTTCAGAACCAATGGACCTCCTGTTGGGTTTTGATCTGTTGTTGCTTCAGTCCAATTATACTCTACACCGTTATATATAATTAGAAATGTTGTTTTATTCATTGGTTGGTTGATGGGGACTCCGATGACATTCCAATGAAACATAAGTTCAGTCACATAATTTGTACTCATCATCGATGTCAGCCCTGTCACCCACAGCTCACAGTCGCTGTACGCATATAACCAATATCCATATCCAGCGGAAAGATTGTTTGAAAGAAAATATTCTTGGCCGTTTCTATCCCAACTAAAGATAGAAGATATTACGATATTTTCTGCAACCGCATCAAACCATGTGAATTCTTCCCCGGCATAGATGATAAAAAGATTTGTCTTATTCACCGACTGGTTAAATGGTAACGAGACGAAATTCCATCCAGATGATAAGGTGGTGATCTGAAGCTCTCCGAAAATCGTGAATTGATATATCGTCGTTGTCATGTTATTCCCAATATCATCAGTTGCCCAGAGGGAATAGTTATAGATACCAGCCATGGGATACGTCTGATTATAAAAATAGACTAGCTCATTTGAGCACATCGTAAGATTGACTGGTAGAAAACCATTTGGTCCACTGATTTGGACCATGACCTGTTTAACAAGAATGTTATCGGTCACTGTTCCAGTGAGATTGATATAACCGTTGATGAGTTGTAATAACGGTGTTGAAAGAACATTGCTGATTACTGGTGCATCATTATCAAACACAGTGATATTGGAAGACTCTCCCGTGATTGAGTTTAACGCAGCATCAGACACGGTAATAGAATAGGTGAGCGGAAGAATGCTATCTGTTGGAGCTGTGTAGAGATATTCCCAGCGAAGTAATCCTGGGTTCCAGATCATCTCCTCATCAGTGCCATTGATTGTGGTTTTTGCATCAACAACTGCGATATTATCCACAGCATGCGCCCAGAAAACCATAGAATCCCCCGTCCCGATTTCTACCGAGCTGGATGTGCTTGTAATCACAGGGGCCTCGTCATCGATGATAGTTGCACTAAACTGAGCTGTGTAATTCACATTCGGTAGTTTTGCAGTATCACTGGCGTAGAAGCGATACAAAAGCGGGGCAGTCGTGTAGTTATTCAATATGATATTTTTAACAAAATAACCTGAAACAAATTGCATCGTCTCATTTCCGGAAAGACTCCCCTGTGTCCAATTCACTTTAACCATCAATGATTCATTTGATGTGACATCATCGTATACGCTAGCGTTAAAGATGAACGCATCACCGGTCTCATCTGATTCAGGAGAATAATTGAATATTTCTGGAGGAGTGGTATCGATTCTTGCGCTGATGGTGAAGTGTTGAAGGATATTTGCAGGACAAATAAAAACATAGCTGCTTGAGGTCCGCATATTAGCAACCAAATCACCAGTATGATTTCGTAACAAAACTTCGTCATATTCACTACTGTTCACATGTATCGTGTTCCAAGTCATCGTAATCGTCGCAGGGGGACTTCCGCTTTGAGGGACCCAGAGAACTGTAAGGTTCCAGACTTTAACACTACTGGGATAACACCTAAAATCTCTTTCTAATTTATCATAAGGAATCGGGAGGGAATCGTTAAACCATGCTTGGATATAGGATGCTTCTGAGGGACTTGGCTTAATTGTGTCATATATATCTGCAGGTGGGCCATCATTAGCATCCGGAGCCTCCCCAAAATAGACAAAATCAGTTTTCCCTGCAGGTTTACTCAGATTTATGCGCACGGACCAGGTAATATCTTTCGGTGTTGTAGGAAATGAATCAGAAACAATGAGCATTTCTGCGGGATTGTTCGATGTAGATTGTAATATGGAAACACCCCCAACAGTGAAACTCATGATACTTATGTAAAGAATACTTCCTAGAGTTAAGAATGGTAAAAAAGTTGAAATCCTTTTTTTATTCTGATAATGAA
>CAZLDE010000268.1:0-2214 GCA_964558215.1 uncultured Thermoplasmatales archaeon | reverse complement strand
TTACATAGTCTTGCAGGAGGGGATCCATGCCTCTAACAAGGAAAGCACGAATTGTGGGAAGCAGCCTTGTTATCACGATACCAAGTCAGCTTGCCAAGGCACATGACATCAACGATGGAGATGACTTAGAAATCATCCCGGCAAATATTGGAGAATTCAAAATCCGTAAACTAAAAAAATAATCTATCATCTTTCAATACAGGGGGGGTATGGAAAAAGAACTCATACATCTTGAGAAAGGAAACGTAACCGGATATCATATTGACCTTGGGAACGCTCCCTTGCTACTCATACAAGCAACGAAAGGTTTCGTGATGTGCGGATACCTCAATATGGAAACAGCAAACAAGCTTGGTGATGTCGCAGGCAAAATCACCGGGGTGAACACATTCAAAGACGCCCTTGAGGCAAAAATCATTGAGCTATCACAGAAAGCAAAACAAGCAGGTTTCACTGAGGGGATGCCAGCACGTACATTTCTCAATGAACTCCTCTAAAAAAACCAAAGGAAAACCCTCAACTAAGCTTAAAAGAACAGCTTTAAAACGAGCGCTGTAAAATCCTAAAGACATCGTCTTTCCCTAGTGTCCTGAATTTCCCAACATCCCGATACATCACGGTTTTTTCAGCTATCTCCTCGAGTTTTTCTTTTTTTACTCCAACCTCACGCAAAGTCCTTGGCATTCCAAGACTTCCAAAGAATCTCTGTGTTTCTTCTATTCCTTTTTTTGCAACAACAGCTTTGTCAGCGCCTTTTACCTTCCAGACATTGCGGGCGTACTCAACAAACGTATCAAGCGTCTCAGAATCAAAAACATATTCCATCCAATGTGGTGTAAGGATGGCTAACCCAACCCCATGGGTAACATCATATGCAGCGCTTACCGCGTGCTCAATACCATGGGTCGCCCAATCCGTTATCCGGCCATAGCCCAACAAACCGTTTAACGCCAAACTGCTAGTCCACATTAACTGCGCCCGTGCCTCATAATTGGTTGGTTCTTGCAGGGCAATCGGACCAAAGTAAATACAGGTGAGAAGCAGACTTTCTGCGATCCTGTTTTGAACAAATGCTTCCCGGGTTGGACTGAAATACTGCTCCAAGACATGACTGAAAATGTCAACGACCCCTGCTGCGGTCTGATCCTGTGGAACTGTAAAAGTTAAGGTTGGATCAAGAATGGAGAACCGTGGCCGCAAGACATCATGATGAATAGCAAGCTTCTGTTCAGTCTGCTCATTTGAGATCACCGCGTTACCGTTCATCTCAGAACCTGTTGCTGCCAACGTTAGAACCGTCCCTATCGGTAATGCCTTTTTTATCGCAGAATCACCAAGTAAAAACAAATCCCATGGATCCCCGTTATGGTAAACACCAGCAGCAATAGTCTTCGCAGTGTCTATGACACTCCCACCACCTACTCCGACAATACACTCGATATCATATGTCTTACAGAGGTCGATGCCCTTCCGAACAGATGAGATCCGCGGGTTTGGTTGAACCCCCGGTAGCTCATGAAACACCAATGCATTGCTTCTCAATGCACTGATTATTGAGGCATAGACCCCTGTTTTCTTTATACTACCTCCGCCATACACGAGCAGGATTTCTTTCCCATAGGGTTCTATTTCATCGGCAAGGTGTTGTATCGTATTTTTCCCAAACAGGATTTTCGTTGAGATATTATACGTAAAATCAAGCATGAAGCTGCCTCCTTTTTCTCAGTCAATGGTCTTACCAGATTTAAACATTCGTGAAAAAAAAAACTCAAGAGGAATACGGTACAACATCTCAACTGAAGGATTTTTTTGTTGAAAAAAGAAGACGAATCGTTAAAAAAGCAAGGGTTGTACCAAGGAAAATCCCGATAATCGCAGAAAGCTTCTCCACATCGGTCATATTCACTGAACCTTGTATCACATACCCGCATAAGAGAATCGTCCCAGCTCCTATGAAATATTTGATATGCCTATCAGTTTTTTCACTTCTCCGCGATGACGATTTGGGTATCTTTTTATTGATTTTAATAAAACGTTCACAATCATCACAATACCATTCGTTTAGATCAAGATTCAATCGAAGAGCAGTAAAACACTCCGGGCAATGCGGATGCGTGTACAAAGAAAGTTTGGTTTTTGTCTTGCCAATCCGCTTCATAAAAGAGGAGGCCATACTTCGTTTAAGAAGCAGTGGCGTGATAAGAGTACTTGTAA
>CAZLDE010000267.1:0-2217 GCA_964558215.1 uncultured Thermoplasmatales archaeon | reverse complement strand
TGAAACGGGTTCAACAACCAATCAAAGAGAGCCATCTAGCAATGGAGCAGGGAATTTCTCATTCAGAGAACCTTGATTATTATCATGATATCGGTTATTTCACAAAAGAGTACGCACTGCAGGTTTCTGGTGAGGAGATTAAGGGGGAAAAAATTTTTCTTGGGTCTGGTGCACGACCACTTATCCCTCCTATAAAAGGATTAGATTCTGTACCTTATTTAACCAATGAGAATGTGTTTTCCTTACAAGAAAAGCCACACAGTCTGATAATCATCGGAGGAGGCTATGTCGCTATGGAATTTGCACATTTCTTCTCCGCTGTTGGGACGGAGGTTACCGTTTTTCAGCGAGGGAATAGGTTACTACCTAATACCGAATCTGAAATCTCCGAGGTTTTGAAAAACCAGTTAGCAAAACGCATGCAGGTCTTCCTTAACACCGAAGTATTCGAAGTACACCAAAAAGGAGATGAAATTGTTGTACAAGGCAAAGAAAGCACTTCGGAAAAAGAGATTTCCATCGCTGCTGAGAAAATTTTCGTTGCAACGGGCAGGAAATCCAACGCAGACCTGCTCAAAGTCGAAAATACCGGAGTTAAAACGGATGCACGGGGATATATCAAGGTCAATGAATACCTTGAGACCAGTAAGAAGAACATTTGGGCGTTTGGGGATGCGATTGGAAAAGCAATGTTTAAACATGTGGCAAACGAGGAGGCAAGCATCGCCTGGAACAATGCGTTCCATGAGAAGAAAACAAAACTGGACTACCAGGTGATTCCTTACGCGGTCTTTACCTATCCTGAGATTGCGGCTGTTGGAATAACAGAGGAGGAAGCGAAAAAACATTCTGAGATTCTGGTTGGCACCGCACGATATTCAGATGTGGCGAAAGGTGAGGCGATGATGGAGCAGGAGGGGTTTGCGAAGGTCATTATCGAGAAGCATACCGGCAAGATCCTTGGGTTCCATATCATTGGTCCATACGCATCGCTCCTCATCCAGGAAGTTATTAATGCGATGGCACTGGGGGGAAACATTGCTTTTGTCTCCCATGGGATGCATATCCATCCAGCGCTCCCTGAATTGATCTTAAGAACTCTGGGAAATCTCCAAGAAGTTTAAAAAAACTATGATATCAGTTTCATAAGTACCGGTGGGTACGTTATTTTCTCGATTCGAGTTTGATCGCCTCGTAGGGGCAGACCTCATGACAACAGTAACAGGCAATACATTTTGTGTAATCGATGGCCGCACGTTCGCTTTTAATCTGGATGGCCTGTTTTGGACAGATTTCGACACAGTCACCGCAGGCGGTGCATTTCTCTGTTGGTAGTGGCCGTTGATGATTCTTTGTTGCAGACAGTAGAGAATGAGCACTCGTTGGTAACTGGAAACCCTTGTAACGGACATTTTCTGGAGAAAGTAGGGGGTACTTAATTTGGGATGGCCAGAGGCGCCTGATTTTTGCTTGTCGAAGTGTGGGAATACGGATTGGTTCTATCCCAAGGAGATCAAGGATCGCAAGATCAAGTGCGACTGCATCTTCAGAGGCAAGCAGCAAACCAAGGTCAACGGGCGTACCACCTGAGGGACCATCGCCCTGCATACCAACCACGCCATCCATAATGATGAGGTCTGGTTTTCTGACAGAAAGCACATCAAGGAGCATATCAGCAAATGCAGTTCTTCTGATGAAAAGGGAATGATACTTTGCTTTTGTCAATCCGGGTATCGCACCATACATTATTTTGGTCGCAAGGGTCATAATCATGTATGAATGGGTTTTTATCTTTGGGACCGCTATTATCTTATCAGCGTTGAGAACATAATTGCAGAACACTGTTTTCTTTAATTTTTTGCCCTGAGGGATAGCGATTTTCGTAATACCTGTATCGTAGTTCAACTCGATTCTAAGTTCTTTTGCTAGAGAGAGTAATCCTGATTTTTGATATGCTTTTTCAAGACGTCTTTTTGTGAATTGACCTGAGGGGGAGTCCCCTATAAAAGGAACCCCACCGACATCTATTACGCTCTGTGCGATGGCTTTGATGACCGCGGGATGAGTGACGACTGCTTTTTTCGGATCGCTTGGGATGAGGAGATTTGTTTTTAAAAGGACACGATCTCCTTTTTTGATGAAGCGTTTCATTCCACCAAATGGTTCTAAAAGTGTTTGAATATTGATGTTCTCGTAGCTGCTTTGTTGTATACTGAC
>CAZLDE010000266.1:0-2246 GCA_964558215.1 uncultured Thermoplasmatales archaeon | reverse complement strand
GGAATTGGCTGTATGTTGGTGGGAGTGGACCAGGGAATTATTCAACAATCCAAAGTGCCATTAACCATGCAAATGACAGCGACACTGTCTACGTGTTTCCAGGGCTCTACAATGAGAACGTCGTTGCCAACAAATCCATTATTTTAATGGGAGCAGACAAAAACACAACAATCATCGATGCAAATAATACAGGATCATGTATCAGTCTCATATCACGAGATGTCCACGTATGTGGTTTTACAGTCCAACATAGCGGTGATACTGAAAACGCTAGATTTCATGACTCTGGCATTCTTTCACCCTTCGGGAGTAATCAATTTAATCACGTGATATCCAACAATATCATTCAGGAAAATCATGATGGTATCTATTACTGGGGCGCACAGAATATCACTATCTCGTATAACATCATTAAGGACAACCGCCGCAACGGCATTGATTTACATGTTGGAGCAGATTACTGTACAATTAACCACAACCGCTTTACAAACAACGCAGCTGAAGGAATCCATATCGATGGCGAGTCTTCTACGTTCAACAGAGTAATCGCGAACTATCTTGATTACAACACAGAAAAAGGAATCGTCATGTATGGATATATCTGCTATATCGCAATGAATCATGTTTCTCACTCAAAAAATGGTGTCATGGTAACAGGATATTACTCCCGTGTCCTGAACAATACCCTTGTACATAACAATCTAGCCCTATCCATGACCAAATCATTACAAGCTGTAGTCGAAGCCAATTCCTTTGAAAATAATACGATGCACGCCACCTTTTTCCACTATCTTTTGCATCGGTTCATGCTTCCTTTTATCGTTTGGCCGCAGATCACGAAATGGCATGCGAATTACTGGGGTAAACCCATCTCAGGATCGAAAGTTATCTTAGGAAGGATGTTACTGAGCCAAATTCCAGCCTTTCCAGGAATCCCGTGGTGTAATTTTGATTTCGCACCAGCCAAAGCTTCCTATCCAGATCAAAGTATCTTAGAAGGGTTACTATGAAAAAAATCATCCTTGGTTTCTCCCTCGCTGCACTTTTGTTTTTAGCGGCGGTCAATCCAGCGATTTCAGCACAAAAAAATACTCAGCAAGTCATCATTGAACTCTCAGGTAACGAAGAAACAAATCAACATCAACAGATTCTTTCCTTATCAGCATTGGATGCTAATACAGTTCGAGGCATCCTCGATCAGATTGACGAGAAACTGGAAAAAGCATCTACTGACGATGAAAAATACCAAATCTTTCTTTCCACGGTAACCGCGTTATATCCGTACGGTGTCTTCGGAAATCTTACTCTGCTACAGGCAAAGAAACTAGTCACGTACTGGTATCGTCCAAGAATATACCCCATAACGGGAACTTTATCGGAGAACAGGAATGCCTTCTGTCTTGTCTCTGGACACACAGACCTTACTTTAACTAGCCATCGAATCTATTCATGGATGCAGATTGCTGGTGCTGCTATGTTGATGCTCGGTATCATCATTGGCATATCTTTACCATATGTACCTACGCCAGGCCCTCTCCGAATACTCATCGGGTTATTGCTCATGGGCGGAGGGATATCGACTTGCATTCTCGGCAACACGCTCAGCTACCGTACGGATGTCATGCCAATAGCTATTGGAAATATCTTTGGGATTGGATATTCGTTCGGCGGTGGTTCTCCAGAATATGCACAGGGCTATATTCATACGGTAGGACTCCTTGGTGATAAAAACTGGACTGGACAAATCCTCGGAGATCTTCCAGGAATATTCCCGTACGAGTTGGTCGTGAACCTCTATCAAGGGATTTGGGGATTTACAGGAATCAAGATCTGGATGAACGAGGATGGTTCTGAGAAATCGTATCTTGGCTCAGCCCTGCTTGTAGGGATCCAAGAGGCTAAAGCATCCTAATTGTAGAAACAAAAAAAATAGGATGCGCTTAGTGTGGAGAGCAACTGGACGACCATGGAAGTCACCATGCCTTTTTTCTATAAACCACAGCATCCGTTCATCCAGTGGTTGTTAGAACGGTTCCCAAATGCATTTTCACTACTACGATTCATTCTTAATTATTAAGGATCACTATTTATTTCTCCTTACATTTGTTCATTAATTGGAGGGAGCTGTAACCCCGGGGGTACATGTCCGCCCCCGACACCTTATTTAAATATTCAACAGGAGAAAAAACGACCCTTTTTAGTGACTGCACTCTGAACCCGCAAGTATACTATCCTGACTTTCGCAG
>CAZLDE010000265.1:0-2257 GCA_964558215.1 uncultured Thermoplasmatales archaeon | reverse complement strand
TTTGTGGTCACACCCTCGGAACTACTGTTTATGCCGGGGAGGATGTCACAAAAAATCGGTTTGAAAGGTTCTATTTGAAACAGTGAAAACCTTTTATATCTAATTATTATAATGTAATGAATAATAAAAGGAGGCTTTCGGTTATGAAACGACAAATATATATTGTAGGCTTGTGTGTCTTACTGCTGTTGTCGCTTGGGGGTAATTCTCTTCTTGCGACTACTCAAGACGCGATATCAACGTGTGGCCAACCCGCTGGTTTTGAGGATGAAGCACCGGAAATCGAGATAGTCAATCCTGCCGAGGGATACTTTCATTTCTCCGGGATAAAACTGTTCCCGACCATCCTGAACCTGGTGGGGGATACCATGGGGTTTGGTGGGTTCCGGTTGCGTCCTGTCCAGGTCAGGATCACGGATGATATCGACGCCCCTGAGGATGTTTCCGTCTACATGTACGTGTATGAGAACGAGCAGGGGAACATGACCTGGAATGGTGACAGTGGTCTTCATGAGCGGAAATGGATAGGCCCGGACCTTGGGACGTTTACCATGAACATCTCTGCCCAGGACAGCGGTGGAAACATCGCGTATAAAGAGATGACCGTGTGGTACTTCTGCTTTGTCCCAGAATAATCATGCTGTATGACTCTGGTCTTTGCTTGAAACGCTGAAGCATCGATCAGAGAGTATCCTTCTTTTTTTCTTAGAATAATCGGTCCTGTCCCTTATTTTTAAATAGGCGCTCTGTATCATCTTTTCTGGTGACTGTGTCATGAGTACTGATGCCAAACTCATCATTGATGTGCGCACACGTGAGGAATATATTCAGGATCATATCCAGGGGGCTGTCAACATCCCGGTCCATGACCTGGAGTTCTATGTTGATTTCTTGAAGGGTAAAACCGTATTGGTATATTGTAATTCAGGTATTCGTGCGGAGCTGGCCAAAAGAATCCTTCTCGGAGAGCGTATCAATGCAGAGGTGCTTGCAGGTGACTGGGATGCTGAGTACCAACGTCTAGGGCGCAGTCTGGTCAGCGCAGTCAATTATCTGGAGATACACCCGGACAAGGAAGCAGAGTTCCAAAGCCACATCAAGGAGCTGTGTCAGAAGACCAATGAGATTGACGGGTTCCTTGGTTCAAAGCTGCTGAAGATCTCCGGTGTCTCTGGTATCGGTAGTTTTTTGCCTGCTGATCTGACCAAGGTGGATGTCTCGCCTCATAAATATATCATCATCACCTTCTGGAGGGATAAGCAATCCCATGACAACTCCCATAAACTGAAATTCTTCAAGGAGATCTATGATCTGCTTCCGTCGTATTCAACGCAGATGCCTTATGAAGAGTTCTATGATGTCCTGAAATGAGACAAGCGGACAACTGCAGTACCTAAAATGGCGGTTTACTGCTTCTCAACCTACATTTTCATGAATAACTGGTGAGAGGACCAAAGGATTTTAAGAATATGAAATCTATACTGAGTACGAAGAAGTTGCATTAAAGGTGATGAGATGACGGAAACCATGAAATTACACGAACCCGATTCTAAATTTATCAAAACCGGCGTCCCAGGTTTTGATGATCTGTTTGAGCACGGGATCCCGAAGGGCGCATCGGTGATTATCGCCGGTGGCACAGGATCCGGAAAGACAAATCTCTGTCTGCAGATCCTTGCGCATCACGCGTCCCGTGGGAAGAAATGCTATTTTATGGGCTTTGAGGAATCAGAGGAGCATTTGATGGATCATATGAAGGATTTCAGCTGGGAGCCGGAGAAGCTCATCCAGTAATACTGTGCTTGGTTGTTGGTGTTCAGGCTGGAGGTGTGCGACAGCAGCATGCGGACGGTGATGGGGTCCTCAGGGAAGTGTGGGTTTCGTAGTTCGAAGGGCAGGATGGTGTTGACGTCGTCTTCAAGGTCAAAGAGACCCTGGTCGTACAGCTGCATGAGTGCGGTGCCAACGATCGTCTTGGTGATGGAGGCAAGGACATAGATGGTGGTGGGTACTGCTGGTGTGTGGTTGTCCCGGTCGTAGTTTCCATAGCCGTTGGACCAGATGATCTGGTCGTCTTGGATGAGGCAGGCGGAAAGAGCCGAGAACCCTGCAAGTCTCATGAGAAAGGAGATTTTCTGGTCAAATAGCTCTGCGGTCGGTTGGATGTTTTTTTGTATTGTTGGTGTGGCCTGCAGTGGTGCAAGGCTTGTGAGACAGAACAGTAGGATGCAAGCAACGGTGATGATTTGTATGGATG
>CAZLDE010000264.1:0-2266 GCA_964558215.1 uncultured Thermoplasmatales archaeon | reverse complement strand
ATGTATATCCTGACGTCGATCGAGGGACAGCCGTTGTCCGCTGAGAATGCGACCTTGACATCGGTCATGGTCCATCCTGGGTAAGGTGCCATCTCGTCCTGGGTGAGTCGTATCGCCGTCTTCCAGATGTATGGTGGTGTGCCGCCTGATAGACCAATGACGATGTCGAGGTTTTCTTCGTTGTAGTATTTCAGTTCTGTCTCATCAAAAGAAGGTTCTGACGATGCTATTGTTTTTTTCATACATGTTATTGTCGGTTGGTTGGTTGTGTTTGCGACCACGATTGTGCTGAGGAGAACAATTGTTGCGATGAGTATCACACTAGCGTTCTGTATAAAAAAATTTTTTCTCATGTTTCTATTTCCTCCTTCCCCTGTTAAAACAGGTAATAGTGAAATTAAATAGTGTAGATGTTTATATAAATGTTTTGTTAGGGAAAAAATCGGTCTATAAAATGCTATCTCTGGTTTTTATCTAACTAAGAGACATCGCAAGGAAACATTAGAATTTTTTTCGCTTCTTGGATTGTTGTTCTAGTTCCTGGACACGGTGTTCTAGGGTGAGGATCCGCTTGTCGAACGTGAATCTGAAGTTCAACTTACTCAGTGATAAAAACACTAAAAAAAAAACATTAAAAAATAGTAACGGACAAGCAGTGGCAAGGTTTTGAAGTCCTAATATGAAATTTTTTTTAGTTCATTTCTGAAATGTAACCATTGTCCTTGCACAAATTAACCATCCCTTCAATTTCAAATTGCGTCTGAATGAATTTTACCGCTGTCATTTCGGTTTTCAAAATCACTGGGACTAACTCGAAATCCATTGAATTGTTTGTATTCTGAACCTTAATATATCCTTCAAAGTCAGAGTTCTCATCATCCGGTACAAGTAATCTCACCATAATTGTCGTAACATTACTTGGGCAGTTGGAACCACACGAAGGACATATTGTCCAATTTCCCCAAGGAATTGAATTATTGATTGTCCAATTCACTATTCCAACACCTATATTCCTTACTTGGAACGAACCTAGTATGATATCACCAGGTTTAATCCGGTTCCATTGCAAACTCCCTTCAGTATCTAAATCTGGATTTAATGGTGGACAGTTTGAAACAAAAAAAGGTTTGAATATGACGCCTACAGGCGGAGGAATGAAATAATTATACGTCCAGACGATTTCTTTATTCGGTGTAACAACAAAGAATTCTCCTTTCTCACCATGAAGAATTAATGTATTCCCATTTGGCAAACGTTGTTCTCCTGAAAGATAATAGGCATAAAAATCGCTGAGAGGATTAGAAGTATATCTCCAAATATACGTGTCTGGACCATATGGTTGTCCCGTATTGAGTATATAGTTGCCAAGTGAGTCTATCGGTGGGATTATCTCGTCAACAGAGGAATAACCTCTTCCGACACCGTTGTTAAAAACGAGGATGTTTCCTGAACCGGGGTAACCGTCTTTTACCCAGTTGGCATCATGCTGCCAGTAGAACTTCCTGTTTGAAGATGTTCCTCTATTATATGCCTCCGGGTTTCCCCAGCGATATAAAAGATCACCGCCTTTACCATACACTCCTCCGGTATGACCAGAAGCTTGTATTGTGGTTGTTGAATGATCGATGACCCAGATCTCATTGAAGTTCCGTACGCTGAGAAGAATCTGATCTAAACGTTCGTTATAATCAATAGAATTCGCATGTAACCAATCGTATCCTATTGTAGAAACATAATTGACATCTACCCGTTCCGGATGATTGAATATCACTCCATAATTATCTTTTGACGTATCAAAGTCCTGTATTAAATGATCCCAGACATGCCATCCCCAGACAATATCACCAGTTGTCGGACCGGTGGGTTGAACTTCAATGATCTGCTCAACTAGGAGCTGATCCCATGTATATTGTGGATTTCTCCCTGCTTCGACGGTTTCAGATAATGTTTTTGCTTCGTATGCGAGAAGGAGAATATTACCGTTTGGAAGCGGTTGAAAATCATGGTGATGGCATACTGTGTCATTATCGTAAATAAACTCCCAAAGGAGAGTATCATCAGATGATATTTTCTGAACGCCACCTCCTTGACCCCCAATTCCACCTGGCTTTAATATTGTACGATAGATAGAATCATCTGGGAGATGATAGACAGATAACCCGGGGAGATAATTACTATTCCAAGAATGTTCGATCTCTCCATTTTCGTTTATCATATATGTCGTTCCTGATGCTAATGGTGCGAAGACTACGCATCCCTCTAAGAA
>CAZLDE010000263.1:0-2281 GCA_964558215.1 uncultured Thermoplasmatales archaeon | reverse complement strand
ATTTAAGATAGCATCTGAGATGAGATATTAAGAGGAGTTAAACCAGATGAAAAGCCTTGGATGAAGATCAGCTGCATTAGATGTGTAATAGTAGTGATGACAATAAAATTGCAAAGGATCCATATAATCTCGAATCATCCATCCATAGTTCTCAACACCACCATTGATAAAATCATCAATCTCGGAGGTAACATCCCAGTCAATCCACATGAAGCTCCCTGGGACAAAGGTGCTTGCACATTCAACAGGGTCAGAATTCGGCATCGTGTTAAATGATGTAGTCTTTTCATCCCAATGTTCTAATATCCGATGACAGGTGATTTCACGGTTAATAGGATTCATACCATGTGATTCATGATAGTACAGACTTAGATTAGCAGATATAATCTGAGATCCTTCGGGAATCCCCGATAAATCAAATAAGACCAACCCCCGTTCATCATAGCATGATGGAACAGCACCATCTTTCTTTGAAACTATTATATTTTGATTCATCCAGGGTGTTTCATTGGGTTCATCATCAGTCACATAGGTATCTGCAAATGGCTCAAACACCATAAGTCCTTCACTTGTTATCGTAAAAACATATGTTTTCTTGGTCCAAAACATCCCATCTGTAGCATTCACAAACCATGTATATTTTGTATCGTATTCAAGTCCAGTAATTGCAACGGTATAACGTCCATCACCAACACCATTCGCTCCTCCCGAGCCGATATCTGGTTGTGTCTCAACTGTCCAATTCAACAGATCCCCCTGGAAATCCTTCAAATCAAAACTCACATTTAACGTAGAGATTGGCACATACTGAGCGTTGTGTCTTGGTGAAGGATTCCAAATAAATGGAGCTAACGGTGCTGTGGTAAATGTGAATGTTTTTCCGATTGGTGTTCCACTATTATCTCCCTCATATAAAAAAAATTTCCAAGTATACGTGGTGCTGTTCTGCAACCCATGGATGGGAATGGTGTAAGTCCCATTCGGTACTAACGTTGCACTTCCTTCACCAATATCAGGATTTGTTGTTACCTTATAGCTCATGAGATTCCCTTCATAATCGTAGATTCTAAAACTAATCTCGGAAAGGGAGAGAGAAACGTTTTGTTCGCCGTCTGCAGGTGAAATATCGGAAAACCATGGGAAAGTGTTCGGTGGTGGATGTGGAGCCCACGGAAAACATTGAAGAATCTCCGATATTTTTCCAATAGATACGAGAATAAGAACCCCGATAGTGTAGCTTAAGTAAGCGTCCCACCGTACCCCGCCTAAAAGCAGAAAAACACCTACAAGAGCCAAAGGAATCAAAAGTGTGCAAATTATTGGGAAATGCCATAAACGAGCACTATCACCCTCGTTACAATTGCATCCAAGAACGTGTAACTGAGAGACGTCCCCTGCAAGAATCGCATCCTTTCCGATGATCGTAGATATTTCTTTTTGCATCTCAGGATTCATTACTTGAGATTGTGTTATCATCGAATGGATCCTTGATTTACTGATAACCTTTGAAAGAATCAATCCAAGGAAATACATCTGTCTGATTTGATTCTTGGTTATAACAGGTACATCTGATGTTGGGAATGTTCCTTGACTCATCTGGGATTTCAGAATGATTCGTTGTATCTCCTTGTCATTAGCAATATCAACGATGGTCTGGAACAACAACTCCCTCTGATTGATTCTCTCTTTGATGATGTTCTGTTGTGAAGTCTGGACAGATTGATATCCTACCACATTACTCAACGAACCCATCACAAGAAGAACCACAGCCAGGATACTGACTCCAATCAGAGGTTTCTTATCCATAACTTTCCTGCCCTTATGAAAATAAATTACCCCTATCTATTTATATCTTTGCTCAGTGGAAAAATTATGCAGGGGAAGGGATTTGAACCCTCGGACTCCTGCGAGACAGGATGTCTCATCACACGAACCTTTCTTGTGTTTTGATCTTAAGTCCTGCGCCGTTGGCCATGCTTGGCTACCCCTGCAGACAAATGAAAGAAAGAAGTGCGGACGCCGGGATTCGAACCCGGGCAAGAGGCTTGGAGGGCCTCAATCATAACCACTAGATCACATCCGCATTCTATAATTACACAAGGTCCTTTCTGTGTCTGGTGTGTGGTAGACATAAATTCACTATTCATAATCTTTTTTATCGAACATCCCTCTGTTGAGACGTTTGAAAAAATAAAAAAAACGATAAGAGGAAATAAAGGAGAAGATTTAAATCTCAACATCTGATATCTTGCACGATAGGAGGTGTGTCATGGTATACAAA
>CAZLDE010000262.1:0-2296 GCA_964558215.1 uncultured Thermoplasmatales archaeon | reverse complement strand
TTCCTTTAAGAAGAAATGTTCATTTTTCTATCCTGCCAATACCTCCCCGTCTCATCTATGCACTGATGTCTCGTATTTGTTTTTCAATACAATCTCTGTAAAAATTGGGGTTTATTCCCAACTTTTTTATGCATCTCTTCAACGGCTTGACAAACAATTTTTCTTGAAAAAAAAACATAGTACTTCTAAATTCTCGTACTCAAGTTTGAGTTCTCATACAAAGAACTGAGTCGTACTAAGAACAGCGGGAATGTGAATTATTAAAGGAATTTCAAACTAACACATACATTTCCACCAATGCAAAAGTTATATATACTAAACATAATGCAACTGCGGGGGAAAATACGTATTTGAACACTAAAGAGAAAAGAATGTTCAGCAATAAGAATCAGAATAACATTGGTCTCTTAGTAATTTTTATATTAGTTATAATACAAAGTGTAGTAATTTCAGGATGTCTCAGTCCTTCAAATGAAAAAGAGAACCCACCGGATTTTGATATCGTCATAGGGATGACAAGCGATGTCGCAGGGTTTTATCCCTGGATGGGTATCCGAGACACTTCGACACTTTCTGTCAACAGAAATTTGTTTACCTGTTTAGCAGAAATGGATCCTACCACATATAAATATATTCCAGGACTTGCAGAAAGTTGGAATAACCCAAGTAATACGACCTGGAGATTTTTCCTCCGTAAAGGAGTGCAGTTCCATAATGGTGATTTATTTACCGCTGACGATGTTCTATTTACGATTGATTTTATGAGAAACGACCTGTTTTATAACGAAGAACTGGATTGTGTCTCAGATGTTGTTCTGGTGGATAACTATACTATTGATATTATCACCAAAACACCATGTCCGAACCTATTGTACAAATTTGGAACGCTCTATATCCTATCAAAAAACTATACCATTTCAACGCAGGATGCGAATGAAACATGGCCGATCGGTACAGGTCCTTACAAACTCGTCGAATACGTCCCCGGGGAACATATTACTTTGGAACGATTTGATGAGTATTGGAACGAACTACCTGAAGTAAAAACAGTGACTTTTCGAATAATGAATACTTTAGAAGAATTAAAAAATGCTCTTATCCAGGGAACAGCTGATATTGTTCCACTCGCATCAGAGTATATCGATGAAATCCAGAATACCACGGGATTGTCCATCAAATCAGTTCAAACCCCTGGTGTCGTCTATATAAGCTTTGATTTTAGGGTAAATGACAGCTTTGGTTTCAAGGGGTTTAAGAATCCTGTTTCTGATGTACGGGTACGGAAAGCTATGTATCATGCTATTGATCTTGATATCATCATTGAAAAATACCTTAAAGGAACCGCTACTCCGGCGTCTCAATTTCTTACGTATCATACCTTTGGGTATAATCCAAACATAACCCGATTACCGTACGATGTTGAAACTGCAAAGGAATTCATGAGAGACGTTGGGTATGAAGAAGGTTTCACCATTCAGTTTGATATCCCGGATTCTCCGAAATGGGTGAATATTTCCAATGAGATAGCTCAGATGCTCTCAGAGATCAATATCACGATCATCCTTAATCCTCAACCTACGATTGAATATTATACAAATCTCTATTACAAAAATACGTCTCTGTATTTCACCAGTTTTAATCCTATCGATGCTGAGGGGCTTATCAAAATATTGCTTCATACATCTGATATTGAGCGGAATTATGGGGCTTGGAATTATGGGAACTATTCCAACCCAGAAGTAGATAGACTCTGTGAACAGCTCACCACTACAATAGCTATGGAGAAAAGAAATGAATATATCCAGCAGGTTTTTTTACTCGCAGCAGCAGATGTTGCATGGATTCCTTTTGTTTCGCCTATGGCGTTTTATGGAACGGTTGATGATATCGAATGGAAACCAAGACCAAGTCTGTTTATATGGGTTGACGAAATTTCTTTTCACACGGAAGCCTAAAACCCTTTTTTAATAAAGAGACGGAGCAAGAGAGATTGTTGTTTTTTTTTAAAAAAAAAAAGGTATGAACTGAAAAGATTTTTTGATGACTTGCCCATTTTATATCCCCATGACAACAAAACGTGCATAGATTATTTCTTTTTCTCTTACGTCTCACGTTATTTAAAATGATTTGAAAACTTTAATTAAACAGTACATTTATCGCGGCTTCATGACAGAGGAAAAACATTGTAAGATATGCAAATCGATAATCGAACCTGAAAATAACACAGACATTTGCTTCTCATGTCATAGTATTATAAATGATATAGAGACAAAAGTAGACAACTTGAATATTCAAT
>CAZLDE010000261.1:0-2303 GCA_964558215.1 uncultured Thermoplasmatales archaeon | reverse complement strand
AGTATATAAAGTCAAAACATTCGGGACTCCACACGTCGTCCTGTTTGATAGAATACTATATATAGTATGTGTGTAAATGTCATCTCATGAATATCTCAGGGATCGCGCAAGCATTAGAATCGATAAATATTCGCCCTGATGAAATCCATGATGAACAACTATCAAAAGCGTTCCGTCTCCTTCTCCAACTCATCGAAGAATTGAGTGAGCACGTTGAGAAACTAACAGCAGAAAATCAGAAGTTACGGGATGAAATCAGCCTGATGAAAGGAGAACAGCCCAAACCAGACATTAAGCCCTCACGAAAGCGACCGGGTGAAGATATCTCTTCAGAAGATGAACGAAAAACTAGAAACCCTCCGAAAGATAAAAAATCGAAAACAAAAAAGCCCAAAATAAAGATAGACCGTGTTGAAATATGCGAGGTGGATAAAGACATTCTGCCGGATGATGCGGAGTTTAAAGGGTATCAAAGTGTGGTTGTTCAGGAAATCCTCATCAAAACAGACAATGTTGAATATAAAAAGGAGATTTATTACTCGCCATCTCAAAAGAAGACATATATGGGAAAAACTCCGTCTGAAATCGAGGGCGAATTCGGTCCTGGTATAAAAACTCTGGTTTACACGCTTAAACATGTTGCCAATGTGTCAGAGGCAAAAATATACGAGTTCCTGGACAATTTCGAGATTCACATCTCACCAGCCACGATTTCTCGCATTCTCACTAAGAATAATGAACTCTTTCACCAGGAAAAGTCCGATATTTTTCTGGCAGGGCTGCTCTCAACAGAGTATCAGCAGATGGATGACACCAATTCCAGAGTCCATGGGCAGAATTACTATACTCAGATCGTTTGCAACCCCTATTATACCGCTTATTTCACAACGCCGCACAAGGATCGTCTGACCATTCTTGACATACTTCGTGGCGACCCGGACGGCAAAAAAAGGAGTTATTGCTTTGATGAAGAAGCCTTCAACCTGATGGTTGAGTTCAGACTCTCTAAAACGTTAATCGATCAGTTACGAGAGCTAATTTCTGGAAGAACACTGGATGAACCGCAGATGCAGGAGTTGCTTGCGATAATCTACCCCGATCCCGATGCTGGTAAAATTAATCGGACAAGAATCATGGACGCGGGTGCTATTGCAGCGTACCACAAGCAAACAAACTTTCCTATTGTCCCAATACTTCTAACTGATGATGCACCCCAGTTCAAACTACTTACTTATAAGCAAGCACTATGCTGGGTTCATGACGGACGAAACTACAAGAAGTTGCATCCTATAGTGCCGGTGCACCGTGAAAAACTCGAAGAGTTTCTGGATCAATACTGGGATTATTACGGGAAACTTGTCCGGTTCAAGGAAACTCCAACGTTAGAGGAGCTGAAACACTTATCTGCTGAATTTGATAAGTTGTTTTCTACAAAAACCGGCTATTTAGCTTTAGACGACCGGATCGCAAAGACCATTGATAAGAAGTCGGAGCTATTAGTGGCACTGAAACATCCTGAAGTGCCCCTGCACAACAATGAATCGGAATTGGGAGCGAGGGCACAGGTTCGCAGACGAGACGTGAGCCTACATACCATGACGGAAGATGGCACAAAGGCTAACGATACCTTTTTGACGATTGTCCAGACCGCAAAGAAGTTGGGCGTGAGTGCGTATGATTATATCTATGATCAAGTCAGCAAGCGTTTTCGCATGCCAACGCTTGCAGAAATGATTACAGCGAAAGGATTTTTTGAGATGGCCACCGATACCGGTTAGGGTGGTGGTGTGCGCGGGGCGGTACATGGGCTATGATTAGTGGTAACTGGTACTCTGGTTTCTGTAATTTGGTCTGTGATTGACCGACAGTTCCAACTCGGGGAGTGAAGGCGATGTGGACCTTCACTACGGGATATTACCAATCAATTTGGAGGGGATACAAAATCCGTCCCTTCAAGATCGTGCAGTTCACTCCTTTCCAGGTCAGCGTCATAAATCAAGAGGAGTACATCGATAAGCGTTCCAGATTCACTACGGATGAGTGGATAGACATTCTGATAAACTCATGCGGCCTGGACCCTGATAAGCTGACCCGCCGACAGAAGCTGCTCTACCTTTGCCGATGCATCCCTCTTGTCGAGACGAACGTAAATATAATCGAGCTAGGCCCGCGAGAGACCGGAAAGACCTATCTCTATCGGAACATCTCCTATTATGCCCACGTCCTATCCGGGGGCAAGGCCACACCTTCCCAGCTCTTCATCAACCTCAACACCGGCAAGATCGGTGAGGTCGGCACCCGCG
>CAZLDE010000260.1:0-2315 GCA_964558215.1 uncultured Thermoplasmatales archaeon | reverse complement strand
CTGTTCAACTTTGTCTCAGAGGATCTCGATGCTCATACTGTGTACTATTATGTCGACTGGGGAGATAACACCACAACAGACTGGGTTGGGCCCTATATCTCTGGGACTATGATACATCTGACCCATACGTGGGATGCAGAGGGAACCTATGCCCTCAAGGCAAAAGCCAAAGACAGCATGGGTGCAGAAAGCGACTGGGGAACATTATCTGTCGTGATGCCAATGGACTACCAGTTCAGCCTTAGTGCGTTTTTGCAGCATCTCTTAGACCTGTTCCCACGAGCGTTTCCCATCCTACGACACCTTATGGGGTTCTAACACCCCTCCATTTCCCTTTTTTTTTGCCTGCTTGATTGGCATAAAAATTTTTTTTAGAGAAGGTTTTCTTTTGATGTTTTTGAAAAAATGCTGCGTTAATCCATTGGAAACGACGGGGAATCCGATCGTTTCTTTTGAAAGTTGCATTCAGAACAGATAGAATGACGGTGGCTATAGCATCTCTCACAGACAAGTCTGCCGCAGAGATGACAGGTAAACATGGGTCCTGGCCGTCCGCAGATGGAGCACAGACCAACAACCTCAGTCATCAGTTTTCACTTCCCCAAGGAAATGAGTTTTTTACGGAGGGTTTCTAGGGGCATCTCTGTGATCACCAAAGGCATGTTCTCTCGTTCTGCGAGCTGCACGGCTAAAGGATCGACCCCGCCGGGTTGATGGTAAACCACAAGAGAGGGTTTCACCGGATGGATGCGTATCGCGATCATCGGACTTCTGCCGAATTGTATCTTCGTAAAAATCAATGCTCGTTCCGTGCTCCAACCATACAGGTTGGGATAATTCGTTGCAGTCAGTGTCTTGATGGTCTCGACGCCATCGATGAGGGTAAACCCTTTTATGGTTCGATCGATGCTGATATTAGGGGATGTGACGACTCTGCCTTGGATTTCTTTGATGAGTTTTTCCATGGGGATTGCGAAGGGATACTCCATGATGTCGATGATGCCGTGTTGGTTTTTGACCATGAACTGGTACTGCTGGATGATGGAGCCAGCATGTTTCTTTTCATCGATTTCCAAGAACGCGTTGATTATTTTTTTTACTGAATGGATTCCTGGTGATTTTCGTCTCCCAGATTCGTAATCACTAATCACGCTTTGTGCTAGTCCAAGGTAGTTTGCAAGTTCTGCCTGAGCGATGTTAAACGTGGTGCGCCATTTACGCAAGGTTTCTCCTGGTTTTGGGCTGAGAGTGATTTCTCCTGCTATCTTTTCTGCTAGTACTTCTTTGACACCCATATCGTCTCAAAACCTTCTATGAATGTCGATAATATATATCGACAATATATTAATATGTTTCCATTGAAACAAAAAGTCAGAAAAAAGAGAGAAAAAAGTCTTTGATTCAGCCTTCCCAGCCGTATTTAAAGACCCATTCGGTGAATTGCTCACCACCCTCCACGTTTACCTCGACGTTGCCTGCGTTTATTTCGTTCTTCCCATCATTATCACAATCACCAATGCAAACGACTGCCATCCAGCCAAAGGTAGGAAGCACGGCCTCCTCCACATACGTCGTCCCATTCCACTGTAAAATATGGGTCACACCTGCTCCAGCACAGACCTCATTGAGTCCATCATCATCAGTATCACCAACATCAATACCCTCAATGACCGGATCGCCGGTAGGCCAGGAGATATCAAACTGGGTCTCATACCCAGTTCCATTCCATTTGAAGATCCGGATACGTGGATCATAGTAACTTAAGAGAATCTCAGCTTTACCGTCATTATCACAATCCTTACAGACGATGCCAAAGGGGGAATCCGTTCCAGGATACGTTTTTAGTATCTCCCGTGGGACAAAAACCTTGTTTTCAGAATCCCAATTTAACACAACAACCTTGTTTGCGTATGCGCAGACAAGTTCGTTTTCCCCGTCATCATCAACATCACCAAGACCAGGCATGTAGCAGTAACCATCGACATCAGGGTCCTTCCATTCCGCTACTTTCCTAAGGAATAAACCGTTCCATCGGAACACGGTAATCTCAGCAACAGGACTGTTACCCTGCCATCCAGGTCCACCGCTGAGGATAAGCTCGTTCTTCCCGTCATTGTCACAATCTCCGATGATACAATCAGCACTCCCACCGTTGTTCAAAAAGATATAAGGATTTGCACCGATAATCCAGTATTTGAAGGCGAAATACCGATACACCGTCGTGTACCAGGTCGCGGCTATTTCGTTTTTCCCATTATTGGTCACATCACCAATAGCCATACCACCCGCATCACATTGGACGAACGGATAGAATG
>CAZLDE010000259.1:0-2335 GCA_964558215.1 uncultured Thermoplasmatales archaeon | reverse complement strand
GTTTCAAACCCAAGTTGTAAAATATTTAAAGAATCACCCGAAAGAAAAATATCGACTAGGCTTTAGCCAGACACCAGACCAAACAATGATAAGCTACTTCCTAAAACATACAATAGACGATGAGACAAAAGAACAAATTGAGTTCATCGTCTCTAAAATACTGGAGATATCTGAAAAATTTGGAATCCTATTTGATGTGAAAACACTGGAACCAGAGAAGCCAGTTAAAGAAACCAAAGGGAGAAACCAACGCATCTTAAAGAATGATAAAACCAAAGAAATCTGCAGATTGTTCAAGAAACGATTTGCTCCATTCATCAATCTCAATCTGAAAAATAATACACTCTACAAAAAGAGTCAATTCATTGATCTTCTCATTCATATGGGGATGACGAAAGATTTTGCTGAGAATGGAAGTAAAACATACAAGGAGCTACGAGGTGAGCATAATCCAGATGCTGACACTTTATTGTACCATTTGAAAAACTACTCTGATACAAAGGATATCCATCGGATGTTTACTACGTTATTTGAAATTGTTTGGGAGATGACACGTAAGATCAGTCTATTTGACATCAGGAAACATTACGATATTGCTATCGATTTTACCGAGTGGTATTTCTACGGTGATCGTAGTGCACCAATGGTTATGGGAAAGGAACCCGATCGTGGAACTTCAAAATGCTACAAGTTTGCCACTATCAACATCGTTGAATCTGGAAAACGATTTACCATGTTGGCATTACCTGTGGGTCCGTTTGATACGAAAGAAGAAGTGCTTAGAAAACTCTTAGGTTATGTTCTTGAGCGTATCAAAATACGTCGATTGTATATTGATCGTGGATTTTGCGATTCCAACGCAATTAAAGTATTCAATAGTCTGCATTTGAAATACTTGATGCCTGCGACAAAAATACCGACGGTAAAAGAAGTGATGGAAGTTACAACTGCACCAAGGATTGTAACTGATTTTGAGATGAAAGACGTCACCTTCAACCTGGTGATAGTCGAGGAAGAACTGGAGAACGGCAAAAAAGAGAAACGAGGGTTTGCAACCAACGAAGAATACAATGAGAATGATGTAGACCTTGCTGAAAGACTGTTCGATTTATACGGAAAACGCTGGGGGATAGAAACTAGTTACAGAGTGAAGAAACACTCCTATCTCCCTAAGACCACATCAAAGAATTACCTGATACGGTTGTTTTACTTCATGTTCTCCGTACTGCTCTATAATTTGTGGATTCTTGCTGACATTTTCATTTGGCTTGCTTTATTCGGGATCGTAAAAGAGAATCACTTACTTACATCCAAATATTTTGGAACTGTACTTTATACCATTGATCCAGGGGGATAACAAAAATGTCCTCCAACTTGTTTTCTAAGATTTTTAAATTAGTGTAAAACAGATTTCCATCCATTATTTTTTGATTTTTGTTTGTATTTTTCTCCTATAAAACCACTATTTTCCTCCATATAAAACTCACGAGAACAACTACAACCACTATTTTTGTCAAATTCCGTGCTTTCCATATCCTACATTCGGAACTACTGACGCGCAGTACCTCCGAATGCAAAAAAATGAAAAAGAATCGTCTTTTTCTCGGAGGGAATCTTCTTTTTGAACCCCCCTATTTTTAGCCTCTCTGCCCCCTTTTTTTTTGAAAAGGAACGCCTCCTTCTCCTTCCGACTGATATCAGCACCAAAGACCTCAGTGACCTGATGCAACTCCTGATAACTAATGATCTTCTTCCTGGTGCTCCCCAGAAACGCCCGAACCGCTTCCTCCTCCCGCCCCTTCAACAGAAAAATTTGTTTCCCGTACATGGAGATACGATAGACTGAGGGAAAATATTTCCGCAACGTCAAGAACCGCCCATGAACATTTTCACCAGTAGGAAGGAGAAAACCATTGGCGACCAACTCCTTTAACATCTCAAGGGTTTTCCCACGGATCCCAGGCCACCCACAGTTCCTCCCCGGGATATCCTTCGTCCAATAATACACCGTACTTGGTGTAACATCGTACTTCTGAGCAGTCAGGTATTTCGATGCACCATGCTGTACATCCTGTCGAATCGCTTCAATCACATCCCTGGAGAGAATTCTTTGTGTTCGGATGTCCTTCGTATAATTCCACACCGTCCGATATGAAACACCAAGGTCCCGCGCCACTTGAGCCTTCGATGTCCCATTCAACACCTGTTGTCTGATGTAATCAATGGTTTCTTTCGAGAGAGATTTTTTCCGTGTCATCATCAAAGAGTGTAAAAACCTGTATAAAAAGATACTGGAAAATCAAGCAATAATATATCATATTTCCATTCTTTTAAT
>CAZLDE010000258.1:0-2358 GCA_964558215.1 uncultured Thermoplasmatales archaeon | reverse complement strand
AGTTTGGACTGATAATGTTGGTAAGTATATAGGAATAAAAAATGAATTATGCAATAGCAATAAAAAATCTTGATAATCCATATAGTCCATGGGAAATTAATAGAGAAGGGCAACACGGAGCCTTGGTTTTGAGATATCGGGTACGGGATTTAAGAAAAGTGGTGGGGTTAGACTGATGCTGATGTTAGCTTGTGGGAAAAAAATGATGAGATTGGCACGTAGCAGGTGTGGTTTACTGTTGATTTTTTCTTTCTTCTTTTCTGATGTTCAGGGTGCTGTTTCGATACAGGAGTTCACTCCGGCTGTGACAACCTTCTATAAAGGAGAACACGGTTTTGCATTCATGCAGGAGGACGAATCTGGCAATACGGTTCTTCATTTAAGAGGAAGTCCCTATGAAAAAGGATATCAACAGGGCTTTTTGCTGAAGGAGAAACTTTCCCAGGTCTACGATACTGTGTTTTCTAATCTTGCATGGGCGTATGGAATGTCCGAAGAGTTATTGCTTAACTATCTTCTCACCCAGGGTTGGGCGAAAGCTGTTCCTTTCGTTGGCCAGCCTTTCCTTGCTGAGATGGAAGGTATGGCTGATGGAAGTGGGATTCCTCTTTTTGTAATAGAGGCTGCGGCTGTGCTGCCTGATATGGAAATGATGGGCTGTAGTAATTTTGTTGTTTTCGGTGCGGTGACTTCGGATGGAAGTCTGTTACATGGAAGGAACTTTGATTTCCCGATGTGGCTGGGCTTTAATCGTCATCCCGTCGTTATTCTTCGTTATTCCGATAGTTATGATGTCAGTGCAGACATAGGATTCGTCGGACAGGTCGGTAGTCTTACCGGTATGAAGCAGGGAGGTTTAACTGTGGCGATAGATGACCTGTACGGCAGTTATTACCAGACTATGCATGGTACGCCAAGAACGTTGCTGGTGCGAGATGTTCTGGAGAAAGATACGCTGGCCGAAGCGGTTGCCTGTTTACAGAATGCGCAAAGAACCGTGGGCACTATTTATGTATTAAGTTCCTGTTGGGATAACGATGCTCGGGCTGTGGAGACTGATTCGGTATACGCCATTCCGAGGGAAACAGGGGATCCTGAAGGTATAGTTTTCTACGATTCCAACGTGCTCATTGCCACGAATTTTGCGTTTTCACGGGAATTTGGTCAGGGAGGAGGATATGACCGGTATAACACGCTGGCGTGGCAAATCCAGCAGAATTATGGAACCGTGGATGTGGAAAAATCAATTTCCTTTTTGCAAGCGGTTTCAATGAGTGATTTTACGCTTCAAAGTGTGGTTTTCAGGCCGTGGTCGTCAGATTTCTGGGTTGCTTCTGCGGTCGGAATCACAGAGGCTACACGCAACACATTTCAGCACTACAATCTGAATAAGCTGGTGGATTCCGATGGTGACAGCCTGCCGGACATCTGGGAGTACCAGTATTTTAACAGTTTGACGCAGAGTCCACAGGATGACCCAGATGAAGACAGTTTTGTTAACATTGATGAATTTTATTTCGGTACCAACCCGACAGACCCCTTCTCGTCACCTCATGGAGGTCAGCTTGGAGACATTGATAAGAATGGTATCGTGGATATTTCTGATGTAATTCTATGTCTGCGCATGGCGATCGGGCTGGACCAACCTGATCAGGTGGGAGACATGAACCAGGATGGATTAATAGATATAGGGGACGTTATTTTGATTTTGAGGAAAGCGATAGGTCTGATTAACTTAATTCAGAAGTGAAAAGAAAAATATGGTGGTTTTACTGGTTAGAATTGGCGGTGCAATACTGTGTACTGCTCCTTTGTTGGTTTTGGCAAATCCGATAGTTTCCGGGTCACTTATATGGTAGCAGAAGATCTTTTCTTCACAATAAACGAGGATCTGACGGTTAACTTTGTGGGAACATACTATTTTGTGCGGTCCGGTTATGTGTACCTGGATGAAGGGAAAGAAGAAAAGAAGACACTTTTTGTTGAGGACACATGCACAATTCAGTATCAATACGTGTAAAGTGGATTCTGGAGTATTGTTGGCGATAGCGTGACCAATTATATACCTTTAAATCTTGATCCATACTTTGCAATGGAAGGATTGCGGTTGCATTTTATTGGCATCACCAGGATAGAGCTAATTTTTTACATGTGGGGGAGCAATACTCTTTTTTTTAACGCCGGATTCTAACAACATAACTGTTTTTCAAGAGGAAACTCAAATTCCCTGGGAGTGGAGTTCGTTTGTGTATGAGACAACGGTAGAAGATGTTCTGTTTTTTTCGCCTGAATACTTGCGGTTCTGGCCTACCATTAGATGGATTGACGATGGGAAATGGAACGTTGTCAGTTATAGAG
>CAZLDE010000257.1:0-2398 GCA_964558215.1 uncultured Thermoplasmatales archaeon | reverse complement strand
CCAAATGCACTCACTTCATATACACATTTTAATTTTCACTTGCCGAACTACTGTTCCTTAAAAGCATTATAAATAAGGTCAAATTCATACGTTCCACTTTCGATTACCTTATAACTACGACAATGAAAATTATTGTTTAAGTCTTCAGCCCATTTATGTGGGTAGCATTGTTTACAAAAATATTTCTGTCCTACCGTATAATATTGACAGGCAGTTTCTCTGCCACATCTGGAACAATTTATCATTTGATATCTGCTCTCCTTTATGGAAGATTATTTCTTTTTTAATATTATAAAAACATACTGTGTTAATAATTCAAAATGACAAAATAACAAGTCAATACCTGATTATCACTATTAACGTAGAAGTCTAAGTTAAAACCCCTGATTTTGACCTATGCTATATTCCCGTTTGCTTTATATGGGGTAAGTTATCGTGTTCAAAACTTTCTAAATGCAGGATGATACTTTTTCACTTGTTCCTGTATTTCTTCCCACCCCGCTTTCTTGTAATGTCGTTCTTTCACAATAGCACTATGCTGTGCTCCTCGTGCTGTAACATCAGTATCTGCACCTGCAAGGTCGCAATGCCGTTCTCCAGCCTCTCTTAATGCTTTCAGTGTTACAAGGTGATATTCTTTCCCTGATGGTGTCTTTTCAATCACTTTCTGTATGCCAATACTGGTGGCAATTTCATTTATAATGACCTGAAAATGGGTCTTACTCAATCGTTTCCCTTGGCTGTTGATGAATATCGGTCCCTTCTTCCGGTTGCCTATAATGCGTTTAAACAGCATTTGCGTGGGTTGTGACAACACCATGTGTTTTGGTGGAGATTTGATGTATTGCTTGGTCCATGGGTTGTATTTGTTCTTCGTATGCATCGCAGTGAGTTCCCCTGTGCTCTTGTTGTAATCCTCGATGTTGCATTGTAACAGTTCATTGGCTCTGTAAAATGTCTCGTAGATAGCACGAAAGAATGCTCGCTCACGATTACCCATAGGTGCCACGAGTAGAGATTGTACCTCTTCAGCAGTCATTCCTCTGTCGACATACTTAATACTTCTATTTTCGTCAGTTTTCGCTATCCTGTTCATCCTATCTACTCCTATGAGTTCCCCCATTTACTTAACACTTCTCCTATGAAGTATTAACAACTTTTTTACTACTTTCATCTAATAAAGACCGAGTAGTGGTTTTACCTTGTTTTTTACATTTCGCTTCAAATTCATCACGTTGTTTTTCTGATAAAAACTCATAAGTAACACATTTTATTTGAAAGGCTGTTTTTTCGATTACATTGCAATAGTATTTCATTTTTGTTACCTCCTTTTTTATGTATGGGGGGAACGGCGAAATGTATCAAGCCCTTCCCCCGTGCCATCATGATGACCATGAATGATGATTCATTGCATATTCCTCTCGTCATGTTGTTTCTCTAATATTTTTCTCAGGTTTTCCTCAGTCTGACTATCGCCTTCTTCAAGGTTGTCTTCCTTGTTTTCCTGTTTTTCTTGGGATTGAGCAGAGAATAAGGGTTTCAGGTTCGTTTCCATCCTCACTTTATCAATTTCTTTACAAATATCAGTAAAACCAGGAATACCAGGAATACTATCTTGAATTCCGTTTTCTGATGTCTCAATAAAACGTAGGAACACGCTTTTGTCAGGAAGTCCTTGTTCGATAACCTGCTTTGTCAATGAAATCTCTCGGACATCCTTATCTACCGTTCCAGATTTCTGTTTTTTATATTCTTCTAAAATTAAACCTTTTTGCTTAAAAGACTCAAGATGGTCGTAAATCCAGGTCTTCCCATGTCTTCTGTATTTGCTTGTGATTTCGTTTATCGTAAGCGGTCTGTCTGCTTCTTGAAGGACCCTGACGAATTCTTCTTCATCTCTGTTTAACCCCCCACCCTGAGCATCGTTCAGATGGATGAAAACAAACCTGCCATATTCATAATCATCCAAAGTCGCAATCAATCGCCCTTGCTCATCTTTTTTCCGCTGATGCTGATGAAGAACCGCTGATGCTTTAATGTAATCCTTTAGGTTGTGAACCTTGGTCCTCATTACAAGGTTATTTGGAAGGTGCTCCTCAAGTATGCGAGCATAAGGAAAAATCACCTCGCATGGTTGCAGACCATGCCACAGAGCATGACGGAGTTGCGAGTCGATAATCTTCTTTTTTCCCCCTTCAAATTCATATAATGCATCTCTGATGACTTGTGTGGTTCCTTGGATGTATCAAGGCGTAGAGCATCCCACCGGCGTTCTCCTTCGTAGTTAATAGATGCAGCCATGCTCGTGACAATAAGAACCGGCTTCCCTTTCACTTTCAATTCAAGCAATTGCTGGTCTCTTACAGTCGAACCAATGTTCTCACCGGACGCCATGACC
>CAZLDE010000256.1:0-2402 GCA_964558215.1 uncultured Thermoplasmatales archaeon | reverse complement strand
TTTTTTCTCCTTATTCAACGGTTACTGATTTTGCCAGGTTCCGTGGTTTGTCAATCGGGCATTTCCGCAGATCTGCAACATGATAGGCAAGGAGCTGAAGGATGACCGTGATCGGTATGCAGGGCAGCACATGGGAGCCTGCGGGGAAACGGAGTACAAAATCAGCATGGTTTTCTATGTCTGTGTCTTTGTCTTCTGCGATTGCGATGACTGGGGATCCCCGGGCTTTGATCTCACCGATGTTAGCAAGGATTTTCTCGTAGGTTTCATCTTTGGTGACAATTGCAACGACCGGTGTTTCTTTTGTGAGCAGTGCGAACGGTCCGTGTTTGAGTTCACCGGCTGCAAAGCCCTCAGCGTGGATATAGGAGATCTCTTTAAGCTTCAATGCCCCTTCCAGGGAGATGGGGTAATTAACGCCTCTTCCGATGAAGAATACGGATTTTGCGTCTTTGAGCTGTTGGGCGATTTCGATGATGTCGTTGTTTCGTTGTAGGATGTCCCGGATGTGCCGGGGGAGTTCCTTGAGATGGAAGATGTTATTGTACAGCTCATCAGAGCCCAGTTTCTTCTGAAGAAGAGCGATTTTTAATGAGAGGAGGAAAAGGACCATGATCTGTGAGGTGAAGGTCTTGGTTGCGGCGACACCGATCTCTGGGCCTGATTGCTGGAGTATGTAACCGTCTGCGATGCGGGTCGCGGTGCTGCCGATGACGTTGGTGACGACCAGGGTTTTGCTCCCTGATATCTGTGCTTCTCGTAAGGCAGCAAGGGTATCTGCGGTCTCACCGGATTGGGTAATAGCTATGACAAGGGAGTTTTCATTCCGGGACCCGAAATAACGATACTCTGATGCGAGCTCGGTGAACACCGGTATGTTGGTGAGTTGTTCTATGAGGTATTTACCGACAAGACCTGCATAAAACGATGTGCCGCAGGCAACAATGTGTATGGAGTTTATCTCCGTGTTGAGCAATTTTTCGACCTTTTCAGGGAATGAGATGGTCTCGTCGATCTCCGAGATTCGTCCTCTGAGAACATGATGGACGGTTTCTGGTTGGTCGTAAATCTCCTTAAGCATGAAATGGGGGAACCCTGATTTCTCTGCATCCCGGACATCCCAGGTGATGAGTTCTTCCTTCTTTTTGAGCTGTTTATTGTTTTTATCATAGACTTCGATGGAGTTGTTTGTCAGCACACAGAGTTCTCCATCGTTGAGGAACATGACGCGTTTTGTGTATTTGAGAAACGCGGTGATGTCTGATGCAAGGAAGTTTTCGCTGTCTCCGACGCCGATGACAAGGGGGCTTTCACTGCGGATGCCGACGATTTTCCCCGGTTCGTCTTGGTTGACAGCGACGATAGCATAGGATCCTTTGATCTTTTTTGTTGCGGCAAGCACTGCTTCTTCGAGGTTTCCTTTGTAGGTGTCATCGATGAGATGGGCGATGACCTCTGAGTCTGTCTGTGACTGGAAGACATGGCCTTTCTTTTTTAGATCTTCTTTCAGGCTGCTAAAATTCTCGATGATTCCGTTGTGGACGATCGCTATTTTTTTGTCGCAGCTGAGATGAGGATGAGCGTTTTGTTTTGTGACCCCTCCATGGGTTGCCCAGCGGGTGTGCCCTATTCCTACCATTCCTTTGAGCAGAGGGATGTGTTTTTCAACGTTTTTTATCTCCCCGACATCCTTGTAGACTTGGAGTTTTTTATCGATGATTGCGACTCCTGCTGAATCGTATCCTCGGTAATCAAGTCGTTTTAAGGATTCCAGTATCACGGTTCTTGCATTTCGAAATCCGATGTAGCCTATGATTCCACACACGTTAAATCACTTTACTTTCACTTGGGATGTTTTTTATGATGTGTTTCATGGGGTTGATTTTGCATTTTCTTCCGATGATTCTTCCCGGGTCGACGACGACATGGCTTTCGATGGTGCAGTCTTCCCCTATCATTGCTCCGATGGGTCGTTCGAGTTTTTTGAACTCGTTTTCTATCTCTATGGTGGTTTTCCCGGTGATTGTTGAGAAACCATCTCCGATGAGGCATCCTTTGCCTATGATGGAATGGGAGATATGTGAGCTTGATGCGATGTGTACGTCATTCATGATGACGCTGCTTCGTATTTCGCTGAAGGGATGGACCGCGGTGTTATGGCCGATGCTGGTGGAGGGGAAGATGCAGGCATGTGGTCCTATTTCGCAGTTGTCTCCGATGATTACTGGTCCGACGATGTAGCAGCCCGCGTAGATTTTGGTGTCTTTTCCTATGGAGACCGGTCCTTTTATGGTCACACCCTTTTCTATGGTGCCGCTGACAGATTCGTTTGTCGTCTGGATCATTGCTTCGTTGACGGTGATGAGGTCCCAGGGGTAGACGATGTCCATCCATGATTTTGC
>CAZLDE010000255.1:0-2406 GCA_964558215.1 uncultured Thermoplasmatales archaeon | reverse complement strand
GTATTAATAAATCACAACAACCATGGGACTGCGGAGGTAGAAAAGCTATGGTGACCTTCGTCGAGGTTGCAGATAATGGAGAACTCCTCCAGATTTGGGAGGAAAAAAACATAGAAGGAGAGGAATAGGAAGGTAACGACAAACAAAGAACATGGTGGTGAGGCAGATGGCTTTTGACACACAACTACTCCTAGATTATTTCATACCGGATTCCCCAAGTGATGCCGGAGCATTGTTGTTCTGGGCGTTACTCATCGTTCTAGCTGTCATCATCACCTTTGACCTCCGCCTCTATCTACAGGTCCGAAAAACAACACATAACCAAAAAAAACCGATCCAGGGCCACCCCACGGAAGAACAGATGAAAAGACTCACCGACGAACCAACAACAGACATCAAGGACATACGACAGAAAGTAGACAAGCTCATCCAACTCAACAAACTCTAAAAAAATTTCGTGAGCAGAAAAACCAGACCCTGCTCCTTTTTTTGTTTTTCTGTTTCCACATAGCATCCTCAAAACAATGCATGAATTCTTTCATTCGGGTCACACGTTCTCCTTAAAAGGATCTTATATACATAATTAGAGAAAGAGAACATTTTTTATGGTTCATCGCATATACCTTGAACAGATAACTGAAATGACTCCACTTCCTTTAAAAAAGATATGGTATTGTGTTTGTTTCACCGTTATATTTCTACTTCTTTTCCAGTTGTCATCAATAAGTATACTCTCTCCACCCGAGTTAGTTGAACGACGAGAAAGCCCTTGTAACGAATTTTGGGTGATTTGGCAACGAGGAGACGTGTACGCCTATCGGAACGAGGGACATAACTTCAGCAGGAGAATCTACTGGGTCGCCAATCAGACACTCTCTGATTTAGACGAACATTATTATCAAGCGACGATACCATCCCTTGAAGAATATACGGTAGTAAGAGCAGGTCATATGTCTCTGATGCGTTATAACGGAACATACTACATGGCTGATGCGTTCTATGATGGAAGAACATACCGCAGAATGATGAAAAGTTCCCCATCCGGAGAACGACATAGTTACGCAAAAATCATAAGCTACGACTCTGAAAGTTACCGACCTGTGAACGACTTTGTTCATATCAATGAAAGCGAAGCATGGCTAATTACGACAAAAAAAGATGGGAATGTCATCAAGAAGGTTTTTTGAAAGAACAATGAAACATGGTCTTCTCACTTTGACATCCTATTTAACACAGACTTAGGCGATGATGCTTTTTACCCTAAAATACTAATAAATACTACCTCCGGGAGATTATACTGTTACTATTGCAGGCATACTCGTTCTATCAACCCCCAGGGTGTGTATGTTCGGTATTCTGATAATGCGGGAGTTAGCTGGATTGGCCCCTATATTTGTTTTGATGGATACGGCTCAAGGGAGCATGAGCCAGCGGTCTGCCTGATGAATGATTCATTCTATCTATTTACAGACATCCAAGGTTCAACTCTTGATATATTCAGAAGTGACGATGGTTTCTCATTTACAAACATACAGAGTTTCAATTACACGAACAGGTATATTTTTATTTCCCATGAGATGATCCCGATGAACGATACCGACGTGCTGTTTCTTTATACGAACTGGACAACCCGCGGTAAAGATGGGTATAGGGCTAACTGGCTAGAGCATCGCAGGCTAAATGAATCAGGAGTCTTTGTGTTAATCGCCAAATTTTACCTTGGTGATTCAGCTTGTTCAGGTGACGGCTGTATCTTTGCCAACCAAGAGTACACTTCGCCCTCCAGTCCGCTGACCACAAGATTCTACAGATGATATGATTATTGGAATAAATTTTTTCATTGAGATTGCAGAGAGATTTTTTCACATCGATCCTGTCTTCTTTGATGCGAATAAATATTCGAATGGTTAAACCAAAAAAGATGTCCTTGGGAATATCTCACGGAAAAGAAGTAATTATATATATGAGCGGCCCGTTATTTATTTCAGAGGCAACTCTTATGAGACATGGAAATAAAATTTTTCTTGCATTACTATCAATAATGCTGGTAAGCTCTGGGATGATCCCACTAGCAGCTCGTCTTACAGACACACAATCAACCACGGACAACATACTCATCGAATATGACTTCCTCCGACCAATCATTAACAAGGTGAAAATCAGGGAGGAATATTTTGATTCTCTCACACTGGGGAACCTGCCGAATTCCTGTGAGACAAACACCGCCCGGTTACCGGTCAAAGCCTTGAAAATTCTGCTCCCCTATGGAAGAACGCTGGACAGCGTGGAACTGACAGCACAACCCGGCGTATCACTCGGTGATGGTTTTCACATCGAACAAGGCTCCAACATCATCCCATTCCTTTCAAACACGCCTCTTGACGAAACATATACCATGGGTAGAGA
>CAZLDE010000254.1:0-2417 GCA_964558215.1 uncultured Thermoplasmatales archaeon | reverse complement strand
AAAAATATTTGAAAATAGCTGGAGTTTTGCTTCTCTCAGCATTGATGCTTATTCCAGCATCGGCTGCAGTAGCAAATACAAACAAGGCCGCAATCTCCTTGGAAGGGGGAATAACAAAAGTCGTCACAACTACGTCAGGTTCAAAAGACATACTGTACGACAATGGATTACCCGATGCAGTAAATGGACTGTCCTGCGGAGTCTGGTCGACCTATAACCGAGAAATCGTTGATGATTTCACCAACACAGAAGAATGGCAAGTCACCGGAGCAGAATACCGAATTGTTCTGTATGGCTCCGGGACCTCAATAGACGGAACTCTTGTCAGCTTTTATGAGGACAGTGGTGGTGTTCCATCATTGACACCGTATGCAACACCAACAGCAACGATTACCTGCACACCGACAGGTAATTATTACTTCAGCAGACCAGAAGTTCTTGTGACCGTTTCATTTGATGCAGTCACACTTCCAGCGGGAACCTGGTGGGTTTGCTTCCAATCACAAGCAAACGACAATCCATTCTGGTTAACCGCGCCGTATAAGGGAAGTTGTGTGTATGTCAGCTACCCTGACCTTGGATATCCAAAATGGACCTCAGGTTTTACCGTTTGGGCTGCGGACTATGATGTTTCGTTTGTATTAACAGGAGGCGGTGGAGGAGATACCACACCACCAGTAACTACCTGTGAAATCACCGGGACAAACCCAGTCACCATTACCTTAACAGCAACCGATGATGACTCTGGTGTCGACTACACCAAATACAAAATCGACGATGGCACCTATGAGACATACACCGGACCTGTTCAAGTCACGGAAGTCGGAGATCACACCGTCTACTACTACTCTGCTGATCTTGAAGGCAACATCGAAGATGAACAAAGCCAGACATTCACCGTTGAGGCACCCGCTGTGGAAATCACGATAAAAGGCGGACTTGGCGTCTCAGCAACCATTAAGAACACGGGAGCATCTGATCTGACCGATGTCGCCTGGACAATCGACCTTGACGGGGCATTGATCTTCATTGGAAAAACAAAATCAGGCACCATCGCATCACTTGCCGCCGGTGAATCAGTCACAGTGAAAGACTTCGTCATCGGGTTTGGTAAAACCGGTATCGCTGTCACTGCAGGCACTGCCTCAGCAAGCGCATCAGGAACAGTCCTGCTGTTCTTGGTCATCGGAGTCGCATAGACTTCCCCTCTTTTCTCTTTTTTTTTTTATTTTATTTTTAAAGATATTTTGTATCACTAATGTTACAATTTGTTGTGATGTAAATACAAAGGAAAAAGAAAGAGAAATGGATTGTTGTAATTATTAGGTTAGTCAGACCATCCAAGCGTAATTTGAGTAGAAATTGAGCATTTCTCCAAGTCTAAGATGACATTGTTGAGAGGTGGATAGTTGAATGAGAGGGTGACTTGATTAGATGTTTTTGTTAGGGTGTAGTCCGTGTCTTTTTGGAGGTATGCATCTGAGAGGGTCGTATTAAAGAAATTATACCAGATGGTGGGATATGATGTGATGATGGTTAAGGATTGAACCAAATCAATTGAGGTGTTCGTTGACGTGAGATACTCGGTTCGTATCGGATAAGTCCCATAACCGGTGATAGACGTTCTTTCATCACTGGAGACAAGATCGACGCAACGTAAGGAGAGAGTGACCTGACGAAGCGAGGTGTTGTAATGTGCTGAGAGATCCGGTTTAATAATGTAGACATATCCCTGTGCCTGGTCAAGGACAACACCTCCGGTTTCGTAGGTATATGCCTGGTTGAGGAAATAAGCGTTCTCTGAGTTATAACGAAGTATCCCAAGATTATCTTCATAGGTATTGCCGATTGTCGTGACAACTCGGTATGCCCATCCATTGTTGATAATAGCAAGCCTTCCAAAGGCTTTGTTAGAAACAAAAAAACCTAGTTCTCTGCTCCCCAGAGTTATTGATGAGGATATCGGTGAATCCTTTTGTAGCGCAATCTGGGAATCAATAGCAAATTTGAGTTGTGAAAACTGATCTGAGACAACCCCCATGTGTTCTGCTTCCCGTGTCTCCATCCATTTCGGTACATAGATAGTCTGAATGATGGAGACGACCGCAAGGACAAGCCCGACGATCATGACAGCGACGACGATACCAGCAACTGCTTCATTTTTTGTTTTAAAGCTTCTAATTATTCTTCGTTTATTGTTCATGTTTTCCCACCTTTCTTCTTATGACGGACGATAATAATTGTAATTCTGTAAAATCTTTGCAGGGGTCAATACAGCAGCATAAAGAGAAAACTCATCATAACATGCGTTGTACGGACCAAATAGCACATTATTTGATGTCACCTTTATTTGTTTATTATTGAGAGGAAGGGATCCTACAAGATTATTATTTAAGTAAAGATTCATCGTCATTCTA
>CAZLDE010000253.1:0-2447 GCA_964558215.1 uncultured Thermoplasmatales archaeon | reverse complement strand
CCCTAAATACTGTAAGAGTATTTGCTGATGTTTATCAGGTTTTGAAACACAATGCAGTTTAATATCGATCCCTTTACGAGTTGGTAGAATGACATCGGTTAATTTGATACGACTGATTTCATCAATCACTTTTCTTGGTTCATTCCCAAGACCATTTTGTTTACACATTTGTGCCAGGCATTTCCATAACACAAAGGCAAGGAAGCAGACAAAGATATGAGCCTGAACACGTTCTTCTTTTTGATGCCAGATAGGCCTCAAGACCAGATCACTTTTTTGAATTCGGAAGGCAGATTCAACATCTGTCAGATGAATATACGCCTGCCAGAGTTCTTCTGCGGACAAGTCTTTCACATTGGATCGCAAGAGATAACAGCCTTCAGACAGCCGAGCCCAGTCTTTGCGTTCTTCACGTTTGGACCAAGCGAGTGTCAGTGTTTTGTCTTCATTCTGTTTGACTTTGATTTCATATATCCCTGCTGCACGCGTATTCCGTTCAAGAAGCCGGCCTATACGACGTTCAGCAACACTTGGATTCTTAAGTCTCCCTTTTTCACAACCGACGTGTATCTTTCCAAGCCCTTTTTCAATATGTTCAGAAAACTTCTCGATAATCGCATGTTCTTTTTCTTTGCGACTGCAACTGCGACAGAGAATGAATAATTCATCTTCTCCATAAAGAGAGTTGCAATATTGGACTTCCAGATCATCCCGTATGCTCTGCCAGTTTTTGGATAACAGTTCTTTCTCAAATTTCTTTAATTCACTCTTGGGGGTGCCGATGATATATTTTCTGTTGCCAGCCTTAAGAAATTCAATGTTTTCTTCGCTGGTCATCCCGCGATCCATTACCCAGATGCGGTCAGCAGAGCCATAACGGGATTCCATCTTTTCTACGATCTCTTCAACGGTGGTACTGTCATGACGATTGCCTTCAAAAACTTCATAACCCAGAGGAATCCCTTCTTTGGTGACAACAAGAGCGATGAGCACTTGTTTACAGTCGGGACGTTTGTCCCGGGAATGGCCGCGCCTGGCCTGAGAATTGTCTTTGGATTCCCCTTCAAAATAGGTCGATGTAATATCGTAGAGTAACAAATTGTATTCTATGTGAAACAGTTCTCCAAATCGTTCTTTCAAATGTTCTTCAAGTGCATCTTTATGAGGCAGAAGTTTATCCATGGCACGATAAAGACGATTCTCATAAATTTGATAATCAGGAATTCCCATGATATCAGGGAAAGCCGTGTGTCCATAAAAATGTTCTGCAATATAAAGTTCGCTGCTCGGATTACAAAACCTGGAGATTGTCAAAACACAGGCCAGATCAGCCCAGGCTACTCTCGCTCGAACGGAAGGCATGACCTTTTTGAAAAACTCATACAAACCGAGACGTCGAATGAGTTGGAAGGCAAGCCAGATATCTCCAAAATCCCTGACTTTCTCTGTACGAACTCCTCGAACGTTGATCTCAACCCATTCCGGCTCCTGGTCTTCGAACATATCCTTTTGATAACTTGTCTGTCCTGTAACAGCGTTCTTGATACCAAGACGACCCGATGCATCCATTTCTCCAAGATATGAAATAACCCGTTGTCTTGGTCCTTTTGGGGTTCTATACGATTCAACCAATGCCCAATAAGGATGATCTTTACCATCTTTCTTGATGCTTATTTTTCTTAAATACATGTTTAAATATGCATACTATTATTATAAAAATCAAGAGGGTAGGTTTTCACTACACGGGGTTTTCAAAGAACTGAGATCAACTTTTAAAAATTTTTGTACACTCTGAGCGTAAAAAATTTTCTAACAATGACCCAAGTGTCGAACTTGGGCTAGGCAGAGTGGAAAATCCCATTCGGATGTTGGTAAAAAATGGCCGTGTGATTCGTATCACAGGTAAAAAGGACGCAGAAAAAGTTCGAAAACTTCTTCGTCCTTTTGGTACAGAAGGACGGAATATTGCAGAGATCGGCATTGGAACAAATCCGAGAGCAAAAATGACAGAGTGCACCCTTGAGAACGAAAAAGTACTTGGAACCGTTCATATCGCTCTTGGAAACAATCTCTCGTTTGGAGGTAAAGTATCGGTAGGATGCCATTTCGATGGCGTTCTTCTCAATCCGACATTAACTGTGGATACGAAAGTCATATTAGAAAACGGTCAGCTTCAAGTTTAAAATTATCTTTTTCCTTTTGATCATCTCGGATAATCAAAAAACTGAACGTTGGTAATTTTGAGAGTGGGGTGGCCATCCTTCGATGGAGTTTATTCCTTCACTTTGTTCAGGAGAGGACTGACGAAGGAATGAGGATGACAAATGAAATATAAATCTACCAAAGTTCAGTAAAAAATTGCACAAAATAAAACGACATAAACCGAATAACAAAAATTCCCTCAAACACTCGTATCGCAAAGTGTGGCTAAGAGACTTCCTTTAACC
>CAZLDE010000252.1:0-2466 GCA_964558215.1 uncultured Thermoplasmatales archaeon | reverse complement strand
GTTGAGAGCAACGCAACGCTCGTCGTGGTCGCTGCTCCCACCAGTGACCATCCTGTCGTTTCAATCATCGTCTTGACAGCCTCAGTCTTTGGTACTTCTTTTGCGACTTCCTCCCGGACCCGCTGCGTGGTCTGAATACTGTAATCAATACCGGTTCCTATCATGATAGAGGCAACGGTGATGTTGATGATGGATAACGGTATATTAAGCATAACGAGTGCCCCAGGCTCCCAGGCAAGTACGACAAGGACCGGGATCAATGCTAAAAACCCAATGGTGATAGAACCAAAACCAACGATTAAGCATGCAAGAACCAATAACAATGCAATGAAAAGGGATCGGGCCTGTGAACTCATGATCTGTTTATTGATCTCAACAGTTACAACATCCTGTCCCGTGAGTTTTGACACTCGACCGTTCTGTGGGATATCTGCGTTCTGTGCGATGTCGTTGACCTGGTCGATAAGTTTCTCCAATGTCTCCACACTCGTCCCTGCGGGGAAGGTGACAAGGATAAATGTCTTTGAGTACTGGTCGTCGACAAGACCTTTTTGTGCAATCTTATCAAGAATAATGGTGTTTACTCCAAGGAACTCAGCAATTCTTTCGATGATTTTACTTCGTTCCAGGACATCATTGACTTTCTTGATTTCATCAGCGATCGAATACGCAGAACCACCAACATGACGGATTTCTTCCTCCATATCATAGATCGCTTCGATGACCTCGGGATACGTCAGACCCTGGCTGTTCGTCTCGATGTATAACGCGTTGAAGTTGGCTCCTGTCCCAAAATTGTTTGAGTACTCAAGGAGTTTTTCCACCTCGGGGATACCCTGTGGTGCCATGTCAAAGTAGTTCACATCGGTTTTAATTTGTGGCAGAACAATCAATGACAGGACGACAAAGAAACAAGAAACAGCAAACAGCTTTTTTCTATAATCAACAATGAAAACTGCGACACGCTTCCAACGATGATTGGTTTCATGCTTTTCGAATTTGAGAATCAGACAGAGACAGGGGACGAGAATGATTGCAGAGATGAACGTAAACATGATTCCAATGGCGCAACCAAAACCAAACGTCACCATCGGCGGCATATAGGATGTCATCAGGGAACCAAAACCGATTATCGTCGTAAACGCACATAAAAACACAGCTTTCCCCGTATGACCCAATGTTCGTTCCACCCGAGTTATTTTATCGCTGATCTCATGCTCCTCAGCGAAACGATTCGCAAGGTAAATCGAATAATCCACCCCAAGCCCAAGCAATAACGCGGCAACAGCAATGGAAAGTAGGGTAAGCTCAGGTTGAATGGTACCCAACACCCCAAAGGTAAGCATAAGCGCATAACCAAGCGGTAAAAAACCGATTAAAAGCCCTTTGAGGGTTCTATGGAAAAAGAACAACACAGCGGCCACACCAACAGCAGCCAGCGGAAATACGATGGTCAAGGACTGGAGGTTCTTCTCTCTCATCGCCTGTTGCATCGCAATGGAGCCAGTCACCATCATGGTTGAATAACGAGCTTCTTTGCTAATCGCGGTTTTTACCGTTTGCAGGATTTGATTGTAGTCTGCGTTATCTGAAAGCTGTAGGATGATTGCCGCCACTTTATACGAGTTAAGGAAAAGGACACCTTGTGTTGACTGCAGACGCGCTAAATAAGTGTTAATCAACGCAGGGTCATCTGGGATTTGGTATTTCCCTGTACCACCGAGACCTTTCGGCAGAGGAGTCTTTGCGTTTTCCTCTTTGATGAGCTGAGCGATGCTATTTACTGAAAAAACCCCATCGTTTTTTCCTTTATCAAGCTCATAGATGTTTATTTTTGTCGTCACCCGGTCCATTTCACGCAGCACATAGGGGTCGCGGAGATCATCAGTCTCGATATAGATGATGATCGTAGAACCAATCTGGAATTCCTCGTTTATTTTATTCCAGAGCTGTAGGGAGGGATCATCTTTTGGTAAAAATGTCGTTAAATCTGATTGCATATACACATTGCGGATTTGCAGACCAACGATAATGGTGATGATCGTGTACACAATCAGGATTGTTTTTGGTCGTTTGACAAGAACCTTTGCTAGGGAGCGGGCTATCTTCATGGTTCACCCCCTGGAGCATCAATAGTTATTTGTACATACTTGCTTCCATTTGTTTTCCCAGACAGGTTTGCTATCTTATTGAGCCGTGATTCAATGATTTTCACACGACGCTGTAACAGAACAAGAGGAGAGACAGCACCATACAAAATAGGGGTTTTTCCCGATTCCCTCTGTTTTCAGTTTCTCCCTGAAAATAATCTTGTTATCATACATCTTAGAAAGCAGTTCCCGGACGGTGCTGGGATGCAACCTGGTGCCGCGGATGATCTCCTCACTTCTCGCTTTGTTCTTCCGTAGAAGATAAACATAGATGCGGGACTCTGCCCTGGAATCAAGGAGTTCATGGACAGCAGTC
>CAZLDE010000251.1:0-2475 GCA_964558215.1 uncultured Thermoplasmatales archaeon | reverse complement strand
TTATTGAATTATACAATTCATTACATCCACTTAATCCAACGGAAATAAGGAGGGCAATGATTCCTATGATTACGTGCTGTTTTTTCATATAGGTTTCATCTCGTTGAAAGAAAGTCTTATTTTATTTTTATTAGATTTTATTTTTCACCTTTGAGGAACAATGGGGAAAACCAGATACCCTCGAAGACATCCTCTATTATTTCCTTGAGACCATTGCCACAACCAACAAAAAACTAATACTACTCGATGAAATCCAGAAAGTCCCGGGATGGGAAGAAACACTGAAACGTTTCTATGATCGCCACCCGGACATCAAGTTCATTGTCTCAGGCTCAGCAAGTCTGCGTATCACCAGGAGCATCGAAAGCCTTGCAGGAAGAATCTTTGATGTGTATGTGACACCTCTTTCCTTCTTTGAATTTCTCGAACTCAATAGCATTACCATAAAAACCAAAGCAAAGACCATTCCTTACGACAACTATCAAATGCTCTATCAGGACAATCTGTACCAAAAGGAAAAGATTGTAGCTTTTTTCAACGAATATCTGTTCAAAGGCGGTTTTCCAGAGATAGCAAGGGAAACCAACGAACAAGTGATAAAAAAATATATCTTGAATTCTGTCATCGAGCGCATCATCCTAAAAGATCTCCCTGAGGAATACGCAATAAAGAACATTCCTGGTCTGAGAGGCATCCTTGAGTATGCTGCAAAAGAGACTTCCAAATTGTTTACCTATGATAACCTCGCATCAACACTTGGACTTAACAAAGAAACAATTAGTAACTATCTCGAATACTTAAAAAGAGCGTTTCTGCTCTGTGTTCTCTACAACTATACCCCTGGAATAGTAAAACAATTGCGAGTCAGCAAAAAACTTCATTTTATCCTGCCTAGTGTTGCACTGGCTATGGAATCATACGACCGAGACGTTCTTCAGCACCCTGAGATTATGGGAAAATACGTGGAATCTTTAGTCGCAGTGTTTCTCACATATAATTCTAAGAATGTCTGGTTCTGGCGGACGCCACAGAAAGACGAAGTTGATATTGTCATGAAGCAGACCCAACTGGTTCCTATAGAAGTGAAATATCAAACGCAGATATATGATGCAGACGCGAAAACCATCGTCAAATTCTGTAAAAAATACAACCTTTCGAAAGGGATCCTTGTGACAAAAGATATTCTGGGGCAGCGTGAGTTTGATGGTATCAGAATTGAACTCATTCCTGCATGGGTGTTCTTATTACAGGGTCAAACGTAAAAAAAGAAAGAAAAAAAGACGTTTGTTTGTCTTTCTTTGGTTCCTCGTATCAGATACGACTCGTATTCTCCTTGTGCTATGATTTTTTATTAGATAATCAGTTTTTTTCTGAGGATAACCAGTATCATGAGGATAACGGCAATGATGATACCTGCGATGAGGGCAATCATCCACCATGATTGAGGCGAGGGTGTTGGTGGAAGTGCAATCGTATAGGTTGCTGTCGAGGTAAGGCTGTTTGTTTCGTTATCCTGCACCGTCAGACTTAACGTGTAGGTCCCATCAGTAAGTTCCTGACTGGAGGTAAACACATAGGTTTTATGGTCCGTGGTAGTGATTTGTGTTAGGATGTTTTGGTTGTTGAGGGTTGCCAGAAGGAGTGTTACTTCTTCGAAGTAGGTAATCGTGATGGTTGGTCTGGTTGTATTGAATGTTGTTTCATCTGGTGGTGTGAAGTTTGGGGCAAACAGCGTCCCGTCAGGTGGGTTGATGACTGGTGGGAGTGCTGCGAAGGTATAGGTAAAAATGTATTGTGCTGCAGGGTCGTCAAGGACGTAGATGTAGCCGTCCTCACGCCAGATAAGATCTGGTGAGATAACCCGGCCTTCTGCTGTTTTCACGGTAAGAGTGAAATCCGGGAATAAATCTGATGGATAGGAATCAATTATCTTAAGGTAGATCCAGCCTGTTTTTTCAATGTTGGTGACTAGAAGGATTTCTCTTACTTGGGAGTCTATCCATGTCTCTGAGAAAGTCGCAGGAACATAGGTCAATGGTATCGTTGTGTTTGTCTTGGTGTCCCAGAAGAACTCAGGGATGTCATCACCGGTCATGGAAAGAAGGAAGGATGCAGCTCCGTCAATGTCTGCGAATCGGACAAAGGTCAGCAGGTTGTTTGGGTCGGTGAAGGTGTCAACAACGCCGTCACCGTTCGTATCGGTTGCTTTGAATGGTGTGGTGAAGTGTAGCCCGTATGTCGTGGTGAGGAAATCTAATGCTTCTTGAGATGCGTAGATGACCGGCAGTGCCTTAATCGTTACATTCGCGGTATCATCATCGGTGGCACTTCCGTTATCCTTGACTTGGAGTTTTACGGTGTATGTCCCCACCTGTGTGTAGATATGTGTTGTTGTTGCAGTTGTTAACCAATCGGTATCATAGGTCCCGTCATTGGTCCAATCCCAGCGGTACCCTACAAGAGTACCATCGGTAT
>CAZLDE010000250.1:0-2496 GCA_964558215.1 uncultured Thermoplasmatales archaeon | reverse complement strand
GTTTCTAAAACAGGCTATTGTAAAAAAAATAAAAAGAAAAAGATAGAGGGGGATTTAGTACCCCAGTAGGTGTCGTAGGATTGGGAATGCATGGGGGAATCGCTCGAAAAGATTCTCCCAGAAGGATGGGAATGGGGTGTTATACGTCAAGGGCATGGTGACCGTGAGGGTCCCCCAGTCGCTTTCATTGTTTGATGTGTCATAGATTTTTGCTCGAATGGTAAAGGTACCATCATAAGGCCATGAATGAGAATAAACAAAGACGGTCCCGTTGGGTTTGTTGCCACTACTACCACAGGTCCAGCAGATATAGGTGGTATTTCCCCCACCTGAGAAACCCCAATCGATGCTGATGGCCGTCAGATCGTCCCCATCCGGGTCGGTCAGAAGGAAATTGTAGTTGTAGAATCTTCCGGTTTTTCCGTTGGTTGGTCCGGTGATGATCGGTGGGTTCGGGTTGTGGTTCTCCATCATCGTCGTTGAAGTGTTCGTCGATACAGTGCTTAACGCACAGGGTATCTGACTGATTATGATCAACATCAAAAATAAGATGCTACCTATTTTTCCTACGGTTCTTTTCATATCTATCCCCATGTAATAATTAAGGAACGAAGAATTATATAAACCATTTGGTCTAAACTCTGAAAATTTGGAGAAAAGACAGAATTGATGAAAGAAACAGTACGTTGATGATGAAGGTAGGATGATTTTTGATTCTCTTTCTGAGAACCAGACAGGAGGTTTAATAGTATGAAGCATAACCTTGTTTTCTCATGCTAACGCTACAAGGAGGAAAAAACCAGATGATGAACAAGTAATTTCCTCGCTCCAATTATTATGGATGCAACAATAGTGTACTATCATTACAATAAACAAAAAAATCTGGGTGTTGCCTTATTCCCAGAATGCGTACCCCGCGGGGTTCCCAGGGACCCATTCAGGTGGGACGCGGTACGCTCGATACAGCTGTTGGATTCTTGTTGGTGCGACGTACTCCCAGACGATTGTTGATGTGTTGGTGACCTCGAAGACCCGGCCGTTCGTCCCCTCAGTCACCAGCGTGTTCCCGTTCGGCAATCGCTGTGCAGAGCTCATCACCGAGCTGTAGAACCGATGGTCTTCTGTAGTACGGGGGAACCATAAACGGTTCGTATAATGTTGGTACTCCCAGACAATCTCGAATTTCACGGGGTCAAATTCAATCACGCGGGACAACAATCGAATGTGCCGTGGCATCCCGAAATACCCATACCCAGCCCATCCGCCATTGTCAAAGAGCAGGATGTTGCCTTCCCCGGGAAGACCCTGAGGGATCATATGTGCATGGTGTGGGCCGATGAGCTGCCCAAGGGTACGACCAGCATTGGTATCCTGTGAATACTCCGGTCCAATCCTCCAGACGATATCACCGGTGTCTCGACTGATGATGGCGATAATGTTCGTATGCCGTGAGCAGATGATGAGGTTCTGCGGATGAAAACAGGCGTAGGTGACGGGGTCCGCGGTATACCATTTGTTCGGGCCAAGCAGCGAGAGGGAGTTCATATGGAAGATATCCCCATCTCCGAGAATGCCTGGGTTGACATACATACCATGCTTGGTCTCCTCACTAAAGCCGAGCTGGTTGAAATGCTCACAGGTGCTCCATTCAAATCCTGTGGGCGTCCCATTCCAATCAACCTCATAGATGACGTCGTCCTTCAGCGGCCGTCGGCTGATACTAGTATTGAGAACGGTATGATGGGCAAGGATCAGGGTCTTGCCCTGCGGGAGAAACTCCTGGCCAGGGGCGTAGTAGCCAACCGGGTTACCCTCCCGTTCAAAATCATGGTGCTGACGAGCTCGACCATTCTCCCAGTCTTGATAACTCCACACGATGCTGCCGTTCCAGTCATATTCATTCAGGAAGGTAAAATCACCGCAGCTAATCCCAATATATCTGAATCTGTTGCCTGCGATGAGGAATCCGCCAGGTAGCATCTTCGCTGGTTGAGCAAAAGAGGACGGCCATCGATGGATGATGGACCCGTTCATGTCAATCAAGACCGTGGTGCCGTACCTATTCAGTAACGTGTAGCCTTCACAGCATCCTGACGAGTAGGTGATTACTGTACCAGGAGCCGTTTCTTGTTCAAGGCTCGAACGAAACGAAATTACTCCTGTGATACTCTCACAAGATACAAGAAGGAGGAGGAATACACAAGCGACGAAAAAGTATGCTGCCTTTAGCCTTGATGTCACTATGAAGCCTCCTACCGTTCTATATTTAATAAAAATAATCGTCATGAGAATATAAAAGTTATGATGATGCTCATGAATATGGTGCCGATTTCTTCTGATGATCCTTGTATCTTCATTGTAGGAAAGTAATAGCACGGTTCCAAAAAAGGAAAAAAATAGTGATTCTTAGTAACCAAAAAGAGATCGTAAAACCGGGAATACGTATTTGTTTAGCTGACTTGCCTTCTTTTTGAGTAAACCGAAAAAATGATGCAG
>CAZLDE010000249.1:685-2507 GCA_964558215.1 uncultured Thermoplasmatales archaeon | reverse complement strand
GGGATAATCTGCTTGTTTTAAATATCAGAACCTCAAATCTTTAACCCCCAGTTTTATGAGATTCAATGATGTATCTTAGAGATTCTATAACTACTTTTTGATTTATTAAATAGAAAGACTTCTGTTCTAAATCAAAGAAAATTATCTACGATGGTGATTCTACGAAGGACAACAAGCGACAAAATGATCTTTTTTTATTTCTCTTAACAGTGGTTCTCCCTTTGAACAGTCTGGTCTTGCTGCTGAACATCGAGGATGGAACCGACAGCCAGGCGGTGGGTTGATAAGACTGGGGACCTCGCCGGTTAAAGGGATATAAGTGGTCTGCCGGTCAGGGTCAGGGATGGGGATTGCAGATAGCAACGCCTGTGTATAGGGATGTAACGGGTCGGAGAACAAATCCCGTTTGGATGCCAGTTCGACTAGTTTTCCCGCATACATCACTGCTATCCTATCACTTGAGTGTTTTATCACGCTGAGGTCATGGGTGATAAACAGGAGCGTTAAACCGAAATCCTTCTGCAAATCCTTCAACAGGTTGATGATTTGTGCTTGAATGGACACATCAAGGGCAGAGACCGGCTCATCAGCGACAAGAAACGTCGGATTTGTTGCTAATGCCCGTGCGATTCCTATCCTCTGCCGCTGTCCCCCGCTGAACTCATGGGGGTACCGATTTATCTGATCTGGTGTCAATCCTACTTTCTCCATGAGCTCGGCGATTTTATTTTCTTTTTCTTCTTTTGTTGTAGCTAGGTTATGAACTTCAATGGGTTCAGCGATCGCTGAACCGATGGTCATCCGGGGGTCCAATGACCCATAGGGATCCTGATAGATAATCATCATTTTCTTACGGAGGTCCTTCATCTGTTTTTGTTTCAGATGTGTGATATCCTGTCCATCGAAAAAGATCGATCCTTCCGTTGGGTTCATCAATCGCAGGATCAGCTTCCCACAGGTGGTTTTTCCACACCCTGATTCTCCGACAAGACCAAGGATTTCCTTTCTTTGTATCGAGAAACTGACATTGTCTACCGCTTTAATCGCATCTTTCTTTTTGAACGGTCCACCGCCCTGATAGAAGTATTTTTTTAGGTTTTTGACTTCAACGAGGGTATCCATGTCTTACAGACCTCCGACGAGGTAGCATCGTACCGAATGATTCTTATCTATCTGGGTCAATGGTGGGAGTTGTTTCTTACAGGGCTCAAAACAAAACTCGCATCGTGGATGAAACGGACAACCGGTTGGTAAATCCAGAAGATTCGGGACGAGTCCTTTTATTATTTTAAGGCGACCAGCGTCAACATCAATCCGGGGGATTGATTTGAGCAGTGCCTGTGCGTAGGGATGCATCGGTTTGTGAAAGAACGTATGAACATCGGTGTATTCCACCATGTATCCTGCATACATCAACGCGACGTTGTCACAGGTCTTTGCTATCACTCCCAGGTCATGGGTGATTAATAACACGGCGGTGTTGAACTTTTTTTGCAGCTCATTGATCAGTTTGAGGATTTGTGCCTGTATCGTGACATCCAACGCAGTGGTTGGTTCATCTGCGATCAGCAGAGCAGGGTTACAGGATAATGCCATGGCGATCATCACCCGCTGTCGCATCCCACCTGAGAGCTCATGGGGATAATCGTCTATCCGTTTCTCAGGATCGGGGAACTTGACGGTGCAGAGCGAATCTATTGCTTTCTTCAAAGCCTCCTCTTTCTTCAACCCCTGATGCAGCTTCAGTACCTCTGCGATCTCGGATCCAATGGTGAACATCGGGTCCAGTGAGGTCATCGGCTCCTGGAATATCATCGATATC
>CAZLDE010000249.1:0-675 GCA_964558215.1 uncultured Thermoplasmatales archaeon | reverse complement strand
CGGATGCTGCGCATCTGCTTTTCGCTGAGGTCGAGAAGATTCTTTCCTTCAAGGCGTATTTTTCCACCCACGCTTTTCCCGGGGGGACTCTGGCTTAATCGCATGACTGATAACGCTGTCACACTTTTTCCACAGCCAGACTCCCCGACAAGACCAAGGGTCTCTCCTTTATTGATTGTAAAACTCACCCCGTCGACTGCTTTGACGGTCCCTTCATGGGTGTAAAAGTACGTCTTGAGGTCTTCAACTCTGAGTAGTTCTTCCATGTTTTTTTTCAACCTATTCTTTCAATCGCGGGTCTAAGATATCCCGTAACCCATCGCCTAACAGATTCAACCCTAATACCGCTATCACAATCGCAATCCCAGGGAATGTCGCAGCCCACCAGGAGCCACTGACGATGTAGAACCGACTTTCTGAAAGCATCGCGCCCCATTCTGGGGTCGGTGGCTGTGCACCCAGCCCTAGGAAACCGAGTGCTGCTGCGTCCAGGATAGCACCCGCCATCATCAATGTACCGTAGACAATCACTGGTGAAAGGCTGTTGGGCAGTACATGCCGGAGAATAATCCTCCCGTCTGATGAGCCGATTGCTTTCTGGGCTTCGATATATTCCATCTCCTTGATGTACAAGACCGAGCCTCGCATGACCCGGGCCATCTGCGGAGCATAGAC
>CAZLDE010000248.1:0-2523 GCA_964558215.1 uncultured Thermoplasmatales archaeon | reverse complement strand
AAATACAAACTGCTGAAGACACTTTATCTTTACTCAACTGCGAAACTCAGGTTATAGGGTTTATCGACGCGGCACGGTACCACGTCTCCTGTCTTTTTTACTAGCCATTGTATACAAACCCATTAGTGTATTTCACCGAATAATTCTGACACTGCTTCTCAAAAGAGGAAAAGACAAACAGATGAACATGTATTTTATTTGAGGGATTCAATTCTTTCAGACCCGCAGATAGGACAAGCAAATATTCTTTTCCCCTCCGGGGTTCTTCTTGCTTTCTGCAGCCTATATTTAAAACGCTTTCCACAACAAAAACAATGCCAAATCATATCCATGCATCCTTCTCCTGTACTATTTTGTTCTTCATCCTATAAATATGTTTTTGTCCAGGGGCGCATCATCAGGCGCTGTTTTCAAAAGCAGGGTGTCTTTTCATTCCTCAAACATCATCTCAACATCATTACATGTGATTGCGTTTGTTCTTCGATAACAGCGGTGTAGATACTGATGATACTACAAAGATTTCAGATCACAGTATCAACGATAACAGGATTGTTCGTTTCAGTTCCTGTGTAAAATCCACACTCACTTAAATTGAAGAGTGACATAGAACTAGTGCTTTTTTAAAAAACACAACCTATTATTTATTCACAATTCGTTGAGAATCGCAAAAGGGGCATCGATGCAATTGAGATTCAACTTTCTTTGCTTTGACAAAAGAGAGCCCACAACTCTTACAATATGCCATTTTAAATCCCTCTGTATTTGTTATGTGCTTTCGTTTATAAAATTTTCGGGGTTTTTTCTGAAATCGAAAAATAAAAAAATAATAAAATGAGTTACACGGTTTTTTCTGTTTCTAGCGTATCAGCGTTGATTATTGTTATCGCTTCATCAAAAATATCACGTAATTTCGACATATTCTTCAAATGGAAACTCTCATAATTCGGCTCAGAAAAATCCCCAGTCGTTGTTTTAATGATCACTCGATAGTCGTTTTCTTTTTTTGTCAGGAAAACATTTTTTTTGTAAAAAAATTCTGTTTCCAGTATCCCAAAATCCTTTATCACGTTCCCAAACAAGGTTTCATCTGCTTTCGTCCAGGGTTCATCCTTGTGATATTTTTCAGGGTTATCAATGATATCCTTTATTTTTGCAAGGGTCCCTTGATCAGCGTTTTTAATAAAGGCATAGATGCTCTTAAAATCAGATTTCTCATGTCTCGCCATGCTCACTCAGAGGAGAAATGCTGAGTGATAATATTAACTTTACTGGAACGGTGCAGGAAACACAAAGGGTGAAAGATACGTTCTGTGAGACAATTGAAGAAGGTCTAGTGAAAAACCGAAGAGGAACGAATGCTAAAAAAATGAGTCTGAAGCGCCATCTCCCTGCGTCCCCCTTCTTTATCTTGAAAAGACAGTATTTATATAGAAGAGTGATATTATTAAATGACAGTAAAGGAGGAAAATCGTGTGACGAAAGGAATGATTTGTTTTTGTATATGCATGCTGATGCTTGCCGGCGCCTTGTTTCCAGCGATCGCTGCGTCACAACAGCAACAGATCCACACCAATGATTTTAAGACGGTCCGTCGTGGATTCTTCATAGGGTATTTTGAATCGATCACCTGGGAGGAAGACCGATGTATTCTAACGATGGATAACCGAGACCCACCGTATCCTTACCCCGTGATGTATGTCATCCCTTTCAAATACAATCAGCTCGGTGCGTTTGAACAAATACAACTCAAAAACCCAAAATACTGTATCATTAAGGACCATTTCATTGTAGGATTTTCTCAGATGTTGTTCCCAAAATCTACGCTATCAATGCATATCCTTTCCCAGGAAGACCACAATAATATAATAACATGGGTCGTTGATGAAATCGAAGGCGACGCGGTCTGGGGGAGCAATATAAAAGCATACTTATACCGGTACGACGGCTCAAGATTTGGGGTATGGACGTATCCGTATCCCTGGAAACCAGCATACATCAGTGTTGGGGATGAATTGAAGGTTATCGCTGGTGAAGATGGAACGTTTGAACTGAAAATTTTTGATTCCATCACCGGTCGGGTTCTGTATAGTAGCTCGTTTATCCACTTCTAACAATGCGAAATACGATTGAGAGAGTAACATAATCTAAAGATCTGCTCTCCTCTAGTAAACATAGGATAAAAATCATATGAAAAGAAAATCGTCGGCAGTTGGAGTCATTCTCTTGTTCTTAGGTACTTGCCTCATTCCAGCAATAGCACAAGATACTGAAACAACAATGTCAGCATCAAAAGGCAATTGGTTGTATGTTGGTGGGGGTGGCCCAGGGAACTACACTTGGATTCAGGACGCGATTGATAATGCAAGTGATGGGGATACGATTCTTGTCTATAATAAAACATACAACGAGCGATTGGATATCAACAAATCCATCACATTAATCGGTCAAGACATGCATGGGACAATTATTTACGGCGGGGGTATTTCTGGAGCTGGGTTGATCGTTTCAGTAGATCACGTGAAT